>CAZEXO010000033.1:13193-25230 GCA_964516545.1 uncultured Melioribacteraceae bacterium | reverse complement strand
AAAAAAGCTCTCTGGAAAATTCAATTAATGCTGTAAAAAGTCTGGTTGAGGCAATGAATAAACTCGGATTTTAGGAGTGGAATAAAAAAGCCCTTTACTGAGAAAGGGCTTTTAACAAGAAAATTCCATTTATTCTGCTGAGACGTAAACACTCACATATTTTCTGTTGTTACGTTTTGTCTCAAATTTCACAAAACCATCAACGGTTGCAAAAAGAGTATCATCGCCCGCTCTTAGAACGTTAGATCCGGGATGAAATTTTGTTCCGCGTTGTCTTACTAAAATTGAACCGGCAGATACTTTTTGTCCACCGAATCTTTTCACACCAAGGTATTGCGGATTACTATCGCGACCGTTTCGTGTTGAGCCTTGACCTTTTTTATGAGCCATAAAAACACCTCTGGTTATTAGCCAATCTTTGTTATTTCAATTTTTGTTAATTGTTGTCTGTGCCCGTTAAATCTTCTGTAATTTTTTCTGCGTTTCTTTTTAAACACAACTACTTTATCATCCTGAACATGCTCAAGTACCTTTACCTGAACTTTCAATCCTTTTACAGAAGGGTTACCAACAGAGGTCTTTTTCCCATCGGAATAAACCAGAACATTATCAAATGTTAAATCCGATTCAGGATCTGCATCTATTCTCGGCACGTAATATTTTGCATTCTCTTCAACTTTGAACTGCTGTCCTGCAATGTCTACAACTGCAAACATCAAATCCTCCATCACATGTAATTTAGAACGGTAAATATAGCAAATCGAAAATATTATGTCAATAATTCCAACCGTCTATTTTTCAAACAGGAAATTCCTTTCTAAGTCTAAAAGAAAATTCCGATCCAAATCCCAATTTGCTTTTTACTTCAACTTTTGATTTATGAGCTTCTACTATATGTTTAACAATAGCTAAACCAAGTCCGGTACCCCCGGCTGCCCGGTTTCTATCTCTTTCAATACGATAAAACCTTTCGAAAATTCTTGATTGATCTCTTTCGCTTATCCCTAATCCTGTATCTTTAACAATAATTTTCCCATATTCATCTTCTTCTTCTACAATAATTTCAATTTTTCCCCTATCTGTATATTTAATGGCATTCGAAATCAAATTACTGAAAACCTGCCTTAGTCTTTTGGGATCACCCATAAGTTTTAATTCTTTCGGCACTTTTTCCATTCCCAAAATTATTCGTTTTTGGTCCGCTGCAGGCTTAAATTCAGTTAATATTCCTTCCAGATATTCATGAATATTAAAATAGTTGAATGACAGACTCATATCACCTGATTCTATCATGGAAATTTCTATGAGATCATTCAGCAAAACATTCAGGTTATTTGTGTGGAAAATTGCTTTTTTTAAAAATGAAAGATTAACTACCGGATCATTTACCGCTCCGTCGTGAAGAGTTTCAAGATAACCCTGAATGGCAAATATCGGAGTCCGAAGCTCATGTGACACGTTTCCGAGAAATTCTGTTCTGACTTTTTGTAATTTTTTCAGATCCGTTATATCGGTTCTCGTTCTGAAAAACATCGAACGAATACTTTCCTCAAGGGCAAATAGATTTTTTTTTAGCTTGATTTCATCAGGAGTTTCAAATCTATTCAGTCTGATACCGTCAATTATAGAAATAATTTTTTGATAGTCTTTTCTCGTCTGATGACCGAGATAGAATAATAATGAGGCGGAAAGAAAAGTGAGTAATACCGTCAAAAAGAAAAATTCCGTACTCGAAATGTTCAGGACAATTATAGAAAAGACTAATATTATCATGCCAAACAGAATTACAGGAAAAATAAAACTTCGGCTGTAATTAAGGTTTTCCGATATTCTATTCAACATTTTTAAACCTGTAACCTACGCCTTTTATCGTTTCAATCAGTTCAGAATG
Source organism: uncultured Melioribacteraceae bacterium (assembly GCA_964516545.1). Taxonomy (GTDB): domain Bacteria; phylum Bacteroidota; class Ignavibacteria; order Ignavibacteriales; family Melioribacteraceae; genus JAHISV01. The sequence continues at coordinate 23,339 of CAZEXO010000033.1, read as the reverse complement.
TTTACCAAGCTTTTCTCTGATTTTTCTTACATGAACATCAACCGTTCTTTCAACTACAAAAATGTCCGAACCCCAAATTTCCGACAGCAATTTTTCTCTGGGAAATACTTTACCCGGATTTGAAGCGAGGTGAGCAAGAATTTCGAACTCCTTTTTCGGAAAAACCATTTCTTCATCGTCCACGTATATTCTATAACTTTCTCTGTCAATTAAAACCGGTCCTGCAATAATCTTTTTACTTTTTTCTCTCTTCTCTTCGGTAGTATCGGTTTTTCTAAGATTGGCTTTTACGCGTGCAATAAGCTTTGAAGGAGAAATTGGTTTTCTGATGAAATCGTCAGCTCCGAGATCCAACCCGCGTATTTCATCAGCTTCACCTGCTTTTGCTGTTAGAAAGATTACAGGAGTTTTTTCGTGATCTTTGATTTTTCTGATTTTCGAACAGACATCATAACCGTTCATCTTCGGCATCATAATGTCAAGAATTACTAAATCAGGATTTTCTTTCATTCGTTTGAGAGCTTCTTCACCGTCAAACGCAGTAATAACCTCGAATCCTGCCTGGACAAGATTATAATGAAGAAATTCTACAATGTCTTGCTCATCGTCTACTAAAAGGACTTTTGTTTTCATTTACATCTCATGCTTGTTTGACAAAAAATTCCTTCTCTCCTACCGACAATAAATCATTGCGGATTTTTCCATTCCTTAAAAAAACTTTCGATATTTAAAGCGATTCCTTCACTGTCGATTCCAAGTAAATGGTGCAACTCGGATTGAGTGCCATGTTCAACATATTCATCAAGTAATCCCAGTCTTTTAACTTTTACGTTGTAACATTTCTCAGAAAAATACTCCAGCACTCCGCTTCCAAAACCACCAACAACTGAATTCTCTTCAACAGTCACTACTTTATTGAATTTTCCGGCAACATAATCAAGAGTGTCATGATCGAGAGGTTTAATAAACCTCATGTTGATTATTTCGCAATCAATCCCTTTTGCAGCCAATATTTCAGCAGCTGCAAGAGAAGAATTCACCATATTACCGACAGCTAAAATAGCTAATGTCTCTCCTTCACGAACTATTTCAGCTTTGCCTAATTCAATATTTTCAAATTCACTGTTCATTGATACCCCAATAGCTGAGCCTCGTGGGTAGCGAACTGCAACCGGACCATAATAATTATTCACGGCATTGTAAAGCATATTTCTTAACTCAGCTTCATCTTTCGGAGCCATTATGATCATGCGGGGTATCATTCTTAAGTATGATAAATCAAACGTCCCGTGATGAGTTGGTCCGTCAGCGCCAACTAATCCGGCGCGGTCAATTGCAAAAACCACATGCAGATTCTGAAGACTGATATCATGAATAATCTGATCAAACCCCCGCTGTAAGAATGTTGAATAAATAGCGACGACCGGAATTATTCCCTGAGTAGCTAAACCACCGGCAAAAGTTACGGCATGCTCTTCAGCTATTCCCACATCATAATATCTATCGGGAAATGTTTGTTGAACAAGATCCATTCCGGTGCCATCAGGCATAGCTGCGGTTATTCCTACAACTTTTTTGTTTTCATCCATGATCTCAACAATTGTCTTTCCGACAATCGATGTATAGCTCGGTTTGTTATCTGGTTTTTTTAATTCTTTACCTGTAACTTTATCAAACGGCGATGAAGCATGAAGTTTTTGAAAATGTCCTTCAGCCGGTTTATATCCTTTCCCTTTCTCCGTGAGAACGTGAACAAGAATTGGTCCCGGCAGGTCTTTAACCTGTTTAAAAATTTTCACAACCTGTAAAATATTATGACCGCTGACAGGTCCGAAATATCTGAATCCAAGCGCCTCAAACAACATTCCGGGAGTCAGAACAGATTTTATTCCGGTTTCTAACCGCGAGGCAACACTTCTGATTCTATCACCAAAAGTATCGAGCTTTCCTGTTAAATCCCAAATCGCTCCTTTGAATTTATTGTACTCGGGATGCGAAATCATTTCAGTAAAATAATTCGAGATCGACCATTTATTTGGTGCGATTGACATATTGTTATCATTGAGGACAACGATCAAATTACTTTTAATGAGACCCGAATTATTCATTGCTTCATAAGCCATTCCACCGGTCATCGCTCCATCGCCTATAACAGCAATCACTTTTCTGTCTTCTTTATTAAGATCGCGGGCTACGGCAATTCCCAGAGCAGCAGAAATTGATGTTGAAGCATGACCGGCTCCGAACGCGTCATACTCGCTTTCCGACCGTTTGAGAAATCCGCTGATTCCCCCCATCTGTCTGATGGAATGGAGTTTATCACGCCGCCCTGTTAAAATTTTATGCGGATAAGCCTGATGTCCTGTATCAAAAATTATCTGATCGACCGGCGTATTAAAAACATAATGCAGACCTACAGTTATTTCAAGAGCTCCAAGTCCGCCGCCAAAATGCCCGCCGGTTTGAGAAATTACATCAATCATATACTCGCGTACTTCACCACACAATGTTTTCAAATCAGATACATCAAGTCTCCGGATATCCGCGGGTGAGTTGATATCAAATAGAATTTTATACTTCGATTTTTCGAGCATCTCGTCCTGCCTATTCGTCAATATCGGAATCTTCAGAGAAATCCTCTTCCAATTCTTTTTTCAGTTCTGTAATTTTTACTTCAGCATCCTTTAATTTATCATAACATACTTTGGATAGTTTCATCCCTTCCTCGTATAATTTTATAGTTTCGTCAATTCCAACATCTTCGCTTTCAAGCAATCCTGAAATCTCTTCAAGCCTGCGTAATGAATCTTCAAACGTGTTCTCTTTTTTCTTACTCATTTTTATTCACCGTTACTTCATTGTCAATAAACCGGATTGTAAATTTTTCGAGAGGATTAAAACTCCTGGCTTTGGGAACATACTTTTCATTTTGTTTAATAATCGTGAATCCCTTTGATAAAATTCTGTCAACATTAAATGCTTCCAAAGCGCCTGTGAGAAATTTAAGATCATTTTTTCTTGCAGTTATATTTCTGGTGACTGAATTTTCCAATTTATAAAAGATACTATCAAGGAGTTGCATCTTATTTTTAACAGAACCGAGAGGGCGTTTAAATCCATAAGAATTTATAATAAACTTAATTTCCTGACGGTAATTTTCAATCTTTCTGATAATTTTTGCCGAAGAAGTATAGGAAAAATCACTTATAAAGGCAAAGAGTTCATCTTTATCGGGAGTTGCAATTTCCATGGCAGCAGTTGGTGTGGGAGCTCTCAAATCAGCGACAAAATCACTGATCGTGAAATCGGTTTCGTGACCAATTCCGCTGATTATCGGAATCTTTGATTTGAATATTGCGCGGGCCACGACTTCCTCATTAAACGCCCATAAATCCTCAATTGAACCTCCGCCTCGCCCGATAATAATTACATCAATGTCGGTTCGCTTGTTGAGTAATTCAATATTTTTAACAATTGCCTCAGCAGATCCTTCACCCTGAACCCGGGTTGGAACAACGATAAGCTCAACAATCGGGTATCGACGATTTGCCACGCTGATCATATCGCGTAACGCGGCTCCGTCTATTGCTGTTACAATTCCAATCTTCCGTGGAAATTCGGGAATATGTTTTTTATGAAACTCATCAAACAATCCTTCACCGGCAAGTTTTTGTTTTAACTTTTCGAATGCCGCCTGAAGCTCGCCTTCGCCCGCAGGTTTCATCGATCTCACATCAACCTGGTAAGTTCCACGGGGAGGATAAACGGTTAACCGCCCGTTTAAAATAACTTTCATTCCGTCCTGAGGTGTGAAAAAGACATAATTATTCATACCTTTCCACATCGCACAGCTTATTGCCGCGTTTTGATCTTTCAGGGTAAAATACCAATGACCTGAGAAGTGCGGTTTGAAATTCGATATTTCACCGATGATACTGACAGTTTCAAAATTTTCTTCAATCAACTTTTTTATTGATGATGTTATTTCAGAGACTGTTAACATCATAAACTGTTCTTTGTTGTGGTCATGTTTGTATCATTTCTTATAAGTTTATTGAAAAGAAACTGGAATATAATCCAACAGAAATTTCCTGAAAATTATCCCCTGGATTTTTCAAATCGAAATTATATCTGTAATTCGAATACAGGGTGAATACAGTGGATATTTTAAACCACCCGATTGAAATTTCCGGAGAAACACCGTGATACTTATCGAAGCTGTAAAAATATGATACCCCGGGAGAAATAAATTCGATAAAATCTATTATGAAAATTTTTTTAAACCCAAGACGGGTGATGCTTTCTTTGTTATCAAATCGGTAGGTGTATTCAAAATCCAAATAGTAACTCGGATAATTATATCCGCCTGAATAATAAGTAAGGATTGGAATATCCTTCGTGAGACTGAAGTGACTTTTTCCATCCTTTATAATAAAGTTTGGAGCTGGTAATCCGAAAATAATTCCGCCGAGGCAGCATGTTGATAAAAAACCCGGAGTATCGGTAAACTTTATTTCATAAGTCTTTGGAAGAGCAAGCTCAAACACCTGACTTGAATAAGTCTGACCGTCACTTCCCTGAAGTTTTATAACAAACGGAACAAAAAGCGAATCAAATTTCAGTTCGGAAATATTAATCTCCGATTTATGATCTTCACTAAAATTTCCACTTACTTCATATTCATGTTTTGAGCCGATGATAACTTTTGATTTCAGACTATCGGATGTGAAAAACGATAAAACAAATGTATGAGGAATTTCAGGAGTAACATAAGAATCGATAAGGAATACTTCATAATAATAACTATTCTCCTCCATTCCCTGTGAAAACAAGTTGAAATTCATAACCAGAAACAGAAAGACTAAGAGTTTTGTCACTTCGCACCGTTTGAAATTGTCAGGTGGAAAAATAACTAATCTCATGCTAATAAATTTTAAAAATATGATTGAATGTCGTGCTGCAGTAATCACCGGTATGGATAATTTACTATATTTGCGGTAATCGTTGAATATCATACGGAAGAAATTTGAAAATACTAATCAGCAATGATGATGGAATTGATTCTCTTGGAATTGAATTTGCAGCAAAAAAATTGAGTGAACTTGGTGAAGTAGTTGTTGTAGCGCCTCGGACAGAACAGAGCGCTGTCGGACATAAAATAACAATGAAAAATCCCTTGCGTGTAACGGAGTATAAAAAGAACGGAAAATTTTTCGGCTACGCTGTTGACGGAACGCCCGCCGATTGTGTTAAAATGGGAATCAGGAATATTCTCCATACAAAACCTGACATCGTTATTTCGGGAATTAATCATGGATCGAATACGGCAATAAACACAATTTACTCAGGTACGGTCTCGGCAGCACGCGAAGCAGCAATTATGGATGTTCCGGCAATTGCCGCATCTATCACGAGTCATGAGCCTAAACATTTTGAATATGCTGCAGAAATTGTAAAAAGAATTACGGAAATGGTTGTTAAAAACGGAATCACAAAAGGCACTTGTCTGAATGTAAATATTCCTGATTTGCCCCCTGAAGAAATAAAAGGCGTATTGCTAACGTCTCAGGGTAAATCAAAATGGGATGATCTTTACGAGGAAAGAACAGACCCTTACGGCAAAAAATATTATTGGCTGACAGGAAAATTAATTGAGAATGATGAGGAATTATGTATTGACCAATTTGCCATCAAAAATAATTATGTTTCAGTTACGCCCATACATTTCGATTTAACCGATTATGACATGTTCGAGAAAATGAAATCATGGCATATTGAAAGTATACATTAGAACGCGGGTTTTATAAATTTGTCGGAAAGCATTCAAAATATATCGCTGAATTTTTCGCTTTCACCTGTTTGGATAGTTCTGGCAGGTGTTATTGCGTGTTCTCTTTCAGTGCTGGTTTATCGGATAACTATTCCACAAATCAAACTCCCGATCAAATCCTTACTCATAATCCTGAGAACATCTTCGCTATTTTTTTTATTGCTGCTCTTTTTTAATGTAGTACTGAATATTTTTTACTCAATAGAAGAATCCCCGGAAAATTTAGTATTTATTGACGTCTCAACTTCAGTAACGAAAAAAGATAGTGCATCCAACGTTAATAAAATAAATGCTCTCATCGATTCATTGAATAAGCAGGATATCAATCTCACTTATTATTCTTTCGGCTCAAAGTTAAACAAGAGAGAAAAAAGTGAAATATATAATCTAACGTTTAGTGAGAGTTCAACAAATTTTGAAAATATTTTTACATTATTGAAGACCCCTGAGCGCAACATTGCGTCAGCCGTTATCTTAAGTGATGGAGTAATTAATGCCGGTAAAAATCCTCTCCTGGATGCTGAAGAACTGAACTTCCCCGTTTTTACTGTAGGTTTAGGCGATACGAATATTTACAGAGATATTGCAATTAGTGAGATCATACATAACGATATCCTTTACTCAAATGAAAAAACAACCGTCACTGTTTATCTATCGAGCAATCTTGAAAAGGAAATATCATCGTTTATTGAATTTTATGAAGATGATGTGCTGATCTCAACTCAAATGCAAAATATAAAATCATCGGGGATGACATCGCTCTATTTCGAATATACACCATCTACAGTCGGAAGAAAAAATATACGTTTTTCGGTAAAACCATTTCCTGATGAGAAAAATATTTTGAATAACACAAAAAGAAGCAGCCTCAACGTTCAGAGCAATAAAATCAATATCGTAATGGTAAACGGCGCTCCGTCACAGGATGTGTCATTCATAAAAAATGCGATTCTTGATAATGACAAGTTTGAACTCCACGATTTCACAATTTCAGGTGTGGATAAATTTGTTGATAATCAGGATATTAATATTGTCTCAAAAGCTGATGCTTTTATACTCACAGGATTTCCTTCAAAGAACACACCAAATAGTCTGATCTCAAAAATTCTTAACAGGATAACAGAAAATAACACACCAATCCTTCTGCAGATTAATAATGTAACCGATATTAACCGGCTGGATGTATTAAAAGAAGTTTTAGGCTTTTCGATTAAGAATAAAATAGCCGGACATTTTTTAACACAGCCTTATTACGATGGCAATCCTGTCTACACAAATCTTTTCGGAGAAGGAACTGACTGGAGTTCGCTTCCGCCCATTAACATGCCCGGATTTGAAATCGAAATAAGAAAAGGAACTGAAGAACTACTTGTTTCCGGGAACGGGAAAACAAGCAAAAGAGAAAGTCCTGTCGTAACATTATCAAATCAAAACGGAAAATCTATCTCACTTATCGGTTATAATTTCTGGAAATGGAAACTTCAGTATAAAGATCCCGCTTTTTTTAATAATGCGATTCAGAATATTATCAATTGGCTTGTGACTGATTCAGGCGTTAAAAAATTCCGAATCGAAACTAACAAAAAACTTTACAGGCTGAATGAAGAAATAATTTTTTCAGCCCAGGTTTATGATGAATTGATGGAACCGATGAATGATGCAAATATTTCTCTTGAGATAGAAACAGATGGGTTTAATGCGAACATAGAAATGGATAATCAGGGGAATGGCAATTATAAGTTAACATTCATGCCCGATAATCCCGGTAATTATACTTTCAAATCGGTGGTAAGCAGAAACCTTCAGCCAATTTATTCGGAGACAAGTAATTTTACTGTTGAGCCGATTTCAGCTGAGGATTTATCCATAACCGCTGATTTAACCTACATGAAGAATCTGGCTTTCACAACGAAAGGAAAATTTTATTATATTGACGATACAAATGAACTCTTTGATTTACTAAAGGATAATCCTCTGAATGATGTCTCTGTGTCGCGCTCACAGAAAAGTTATGAGCCGAAAAATTACAGCGGGGTTTTGATCATAATTATAGTATTATTTTCTCTTGAATGGATAATCAGAAAAAGACTGGGAATGAACTAAATAAACAACAGGAATTCAATGAATGAATTTATTGAATGGACGGAAAAAGAATTGGTTGAGGTTGAAGTCATTGACAATCAACATTTGGAACTGGTGAATCTTATAAATAATCTTCACCCGCAACTTGGAAAGTTAAGTCTAAAAGAAAAAAACGAATATGCAAATCAGCTTGTTGAATTATTACGAGGCCATTTCGACACTGAAGAAAATTTAATGAAGTGTTCGCATTTCCCCGGTTATATTTCGCATAAACTTGAGCATGACAGGTTTTATAACAAAGTATTAAAAATCTCCGGTCTAACCAAAAGCGGAGAGCCCTCTATTACACTTGATCTTCTTACCACACTCAAGACATGGCTGATTAATCATCTCGAAATAAATGACAGAAAATGCGCAAACTATTTCATCGAAAACGGCTGTGAGTAATTAATTCCATAGAATTGTAAATGAAAAAACTTTTCATTCCACTTGTAGATTTTTTTCTTCCCCGATTCTGCCTGGGGTGTGGGAAAGCACTGTTGCCGGCTGATAACGTTTTGTGCCTGAATTGTTTTAGATCCATCCCAACTCCCTCTCCTGAACTCTTAATAGAAGAATTCAGTTACAAGTTTCACGCAGATAATTTTATCGAAGGAATGATTTGTGCATTCATTTTTGAAAAGGAAAGTACGTTACAAAAAATTATACACGCGCTGAAATATGAGAACAAGTCGTCTCTCGGAATTTATCTCGGAAAATTAATTTATCGTTTGAATCAGGACATTTTACATGAGTGGGAGATTGATTTAATTTTACCAGTTCCTCTTTACGGATTAAAAAAAGCCGAACGAGGTTACAATCAATCACTTTACATCGCAAAAGGGATTAACGAAGAACTAAAAACGAACCTGAGTACCGGAGATCTGAAAAGGAAAAAGTACACGCCCTCACAGACTAAGCTGAACACCGTTGAAAGAAAAGCAAACGTATCAGGCGCGTTTAAAATAAAAAATACAAAAAACATCAGAGGCAAAAACATACTTCTTGTTGATGATGTGATAACAACAGGTTCAACAATTAACGAGTGCGCAAGAATTTTGTCCGGCGAAGGTGCGGGGAAAATATTCGCGGCGTCGTCGGCAATAGCAAATCCTTTACATTCTATCGGGAGCGTTTAGACCCAGTATTGTTAATCCGTTTTTGATAACGATTTTTGCCGCGATCGCCAAGGCTACACGTGCCTCAGCTAATTTTTGTTCGCTCCCAATTATGCGGCATTCTGTGTAAAACTTGTGAAATAAAGCTGCTAACTCCTCAAGGTAATTTGCCATTCTATGTGGTTCAAAAGATTCAGCGCAATATTCAAGTTCAGCAGAAAATTTATGTAATTTTTTTGCAAGATTTTTTTCCGCAGGAGTTATTAATAAATCGAGATTTTCAGTCGAAAAAGTTATTCCCTGTTCTTTAGTCATTCGCAAAATTGATGAAATTCTGGCGTGAGCATATTGCAAATAAAAAACGGGATTTTCATCAGACTGTTTTTTTGCGAGGTCGATATCAAAATTCAGATGACTCGACATATTACGCATGATGAAAAAATAACGAACAACATCGCCACCAACTTCATCAACAAGTTCATCAAGAGTGATAAAGTTTGCTTTACGCGTCGACATTTTTACCACTTCACCATCCTGCAAAATGGTAACGAACTGATAAATCAGCACTTTTACTTTTTCTTTGTCGCAGCCTAATGCTTCAATTCCTGCAAGCACATCGGGATAAGTAGCATGATGGTCGCTTCCGAATACATCAACCATCAAATCATAATTGCGTTCGAATTTTGTAAGATGATAAGCGATATCAGGCAAACGGTAAGTCGGTTCGCCGGAAGATTTGATTATCACTTTATCCACTTCATTTCCAAGCTCCGTTAATTTGAACCAGAGAGCTCCTTCTTTTTCGTACGCAAGGTTTTTCTTTTTAAGCGTGTTAATCACTTTTTCAACGCTGCCGTCTTCATACAGACTTTTTTCGTTGAAATAACTTTTCATATTTATTTTAATATTTGCCAGAGTTTTTTTGATATCCGCAAAAATCACCTCTTCAGCTTTTTCTTTAAACTTTCCTTCTGGGTCTTCATTTACCAACGACTCGCCGAATTCTTTCTCAAGTTCTTTTGCAATGTCGAGGATATATTCGCCTTCCAGTAGTTAATTATATCATACCAAGCAGTT
>CAZEXO010000033.1:0-13183 GCA_964516545.1 uncultured Melioribacteraceae bacterium | reverse complement strand
GAAACCACCTGTCAAACAGCAGGATATTGAACGCGAACAGCTGCATCGGCTGCACTGCGCTGGTGCTGGCCTCACGCCATTTGCCCGGGGGGATATAGATCAGGTCCCCCTTGCTGACCGGGTAGCTGACCCCGTCGATGATATATTCACCCTGATAATACTCTTCAGGAAATTCGATAGATTTTCCCAGCAACTGTAGGTAGCGATGTTTTACTGAATCACCGAGCACACGCATTTGACGTCCGGCATTATTAAAATAAAACTCTCTGTCAACTTCATATCCAATCCATTCAAGCATATTGGAAACCGTATCACCGATAACTGCATTACGTCCGTGTCCAACTGTCAGGGGTCCCGTAGGATTCGCGGATACAAATTCAACAATAGCCTTTTTGCCCTGATATTTTTTCGATTTTCCGTATTCATTTCCTGAAGAAATAATTTCTTTAACGATTCCTGAAACATATGCTGATGAAAAGGTGAAATTGATAAATCCCGGCCCGGCAATTTCAACTTTCTCTATAACGCGTTCATCAATCTTAAGATTACCGATAATTTCCGAAGCAATATCGCGCGGATTTTTTTTTAGAATTTTTGAAAGCGTCATCGCAACATTAACCGAAAGATCGCCGTGATTTTCGATTTTCGGCACATCAAAAATAATTGTCAGATCGTTAAGATAAGGCAGCTTACTTGCCGCTTCATGAAACAAATCAGCTAAATATTTTTTCACTCAAATTCTCCAGTATTATAATTTTCGCAAAGGAAAGAAAAATAATTATCGTGCTTTAGTCAACTTTTTGACAGGCAGTTTAAAATCATCAGCCACCTCAATCATTGGTGCATCGCCCCAAAGTCTTTCAAGTCCGTAATATTCACGTGCGGTTTGTCTAAAGATGTGAACAACAACATCGAAATAATCAAGAATCACCCAGTTAAGCGATTCATAACCTTCACGATGATAGCATTTTATGCCTTGTTTGCTGAGTTTTTTATCAACTTCATCAGCAATTGCTTTCACTTGTATATCTGAGTCGGCGGAACAGATAATAAAGTAATCACCTATGGTTGAGAGTTTTCGAAGATCGAGAAATTTAACATCGTATCCTTTCTTCGACAAAATTAAGTCGGCAATTTTATATGAGAATTCTAAAGTATCCAAATCGTATTCCTTATTTTAATGGTGCGAGTCCAAAATAATCTTTTCCAATAATAATTGTTACATCTAAAAAATAATCTTCATTCATTTGTTGAATTACCGAAGTGTTGTTGACGCCAAGTATGGAAGCAGTCTTTTTTGCATTTCCCAAATTCCCGCGCCTGTCGATTATCAAAGTATTGTCAATGTCAAAGGATTTATAATTTCCCCTGCTTACAACGTCAAAACCATTTGCTCTTAGAAAGTCAGTAAATCTGTCAGCGACACCGCTAACACCACAGCCGTTCAGAATTTCCACCTGAATCACTTCTGAGGCTACCTTCTCAGCTTTTTTGTTCTTTTCTTTATTGTCTCCGTCGCTTAATTTCACTCCTATTGAATAGGTGATATAAATAATAATGGATGCCAATAAAAAAATGACAACATTAAGGATGAGATTTAATGTGGAGTTTTTTCCGATGCCTGTTTTTTGATTTTCTATATCTGCCACTTTTCTTAAAGAATTAGTACCGTTATTAAATTCATTTTGTTATGATTTATCACCAGTATGGATTGTAATATCCATAAAACGGATTGTATCCTGTCGGGGAGTTCAGATATTGTAATTTGATCTCCAGATTTTCTGCCGGTCTGAAATTAAGTTCTGCCCTTGAAATATATAGTCCGTTGAGTTGGTTAGTAAATTCTTCCCCGAAAGTATTGTAGGGGCTGTTTACCAGACTAGCATCAATTTTGAAATCCAGATTTTCATTGAACTGATAACTTATACTATTTGTGTAAACACCCAGTGACATTCCGTGTTTTCCCATAGCCGAGTAGGACAAACTAAAAGTATGTTTCATATCAAACTTACTTATGTCGATAAAATCAAGAAAAAACTGCGATGGCTGATTGTTTGTCATATTACTTCTGATATCAATTTTCTTATCCAGGTCTTCTTTGAATTGCGCCTTAAGAGAAACCGCTAAAAATAAAACCGATAGTAAAACTAAAATCCTCATTTTCTGCCTCGCTTTCTGTTCAATGCCATTTGAACAAATAAGTGTTACTAAAGTTTCTTCTTAATTTTATTATTTTCATCCAGAATTACAATAGTCGGCTCATAATTTTTTGCTTCATCAGGAGACATCCGCGCGTAGGTAATTATTATAATTCTGTCGCCAACATCACCTAATCTTGCAGCGGCTCCATTTAACCCGATTACTCCGGTACCTCTTTTACCAACTATAGCATAGGTTTCAAAGCGATTGCCATTTTCAACATTTGCCACTTGTACTTTTTCATGCGGAATGATATTTGCTTTTTCCATCAAGTCTTCGGCAATGGTCAAACTACCTTCATAAAGAAGATCAGCTTCCGTAACTCTGGCTAAATGTATTTTTGATTTCAACATTTCTAATTGCATTTTTTACCTCAGGAATTTCATAAGCCTTTTAACTCAATAATCATCTCAATTTCTACCGGAGCATTTAAAGGCAGTTCATTAACGCCAACCGCGCTGCGAACATGTTTTCCGTTCTCACCGAATAAATTCACAAGCAACTCAGAGGCTCCGTTAGCGACTTTAGGTTGATCAAAAAATCCTTCTGCGCTGTTAACAAAGACTGTTAATTTTATTATTCTTTCAATTTTATCCAGTTCATGAATAAGATTTTTAATTACGCGAAGACAATTAACCGCGCAAATTTCGGCAGCCTGCTTACCTTCTTCGATCGATACCTCTTTTCCAACTTTCCCGCTAAATTTCAGCTTACCATCTGCCATTGGCAACTGACCCGCGGTAAAAACCAGGTTACCGCTTTTTACGGCCGGAATATACATCGCAAGCGGCCCGGGTCCCGCATCCAGATTAAAACCCATAGATAATAATTTTTCTTCAATCATATTATTCCCTAAAAAATCACACTGCAAATATAGGCTAAAAGTACCTTAAATATAAAGTCGTATAATTCCCCGGAGCTTAATTTTAAATCGTTCCGGGTTCGATAAATTTCTTATTTTGATCTTCAAAAAACAGGGAAATTATGACTGGTAAGAAGTTTAATGAATTAATGGAGATCATGAGGAAATTACGTAAAGAATGTTCGTGGGACAGAGAACAAACTCATGATTCTATTAAAGCCGCTACACTCGAAGAGACACACGAATTAATTGAAGCGATTGACGATAAAAATTACGATGAAATGAAAGGTGAACTAGGCGATCTGTTACTACATATAGTATTTCATTCTGTCATCGGTGAAGAAGAAAAAAATTTCACAATAGACGATGTAATTCAGGGTATTACTGAAAAATTAATTCGTCGTCATCCGCATGTTTTTGGCGATACAATTGTTAATAGCAATAAAGACATTACTCGTAACTGGGAAACAATTAAACTACAGGAAGGCCGCGAGTCGGTGCTTGAAGGCGTACCGAAAAATTTACCCGGATTATACCGGTCTTTTCGTCTTCAGGAAAAAGCTTCGAAGGTTGGATTTGACTGGGAAAAGAAGGATGATGTCTGGGAAAAAGTTTTGGAGGAAATAAGTGAATTAAAAGAGAGCGAGAAGAAAAATGACCCGGATGAAATGGAAAAAGAAATGGGTGATATTTTATTTTCATTAGTGAATTACTCGCGATTTATCGGAGTAAACCCCGAAAACGCCTTAAGAAAAACAAACGAAAAATTTATCAGCAGATTTCAATACATTGAGAAAAGACTGAAAGAACAGGGGAAAAAAATTACAGAATCAACCCTGACTGAGATGGATAAATACTGGGAAGAAAGTAAAACTGTAATTTAGCTTTACTTTTTCCCGTTATTAGTTTCATCAAATTTTTCGTAGGCGTCAATAATATCTTTTACGAGTTTATGTCTGACAACGTCACTTTTCTCAAAATAAACAAACTCTACTCCGTCAACATTTTTCAGAATTTCCTTCACCTGAATTAGACCGCTCTGAGATTTTGAAGGTAAATCCACCTGGGTTATATCACCGGTGATTATTGCTTTTGAATTCGGACCGAGCCGTGTCAGAAACATCTTCATTTGCAGAGCAGTAGCATTTTGAGCCTCGTCAAGAATAACATAAGCGTTATTAAGTGTACGCCCCCTCATAAACGCGAGCGGAACAATTTCGATAATATCTTTTTCCATAAGTCCGCGAAGCTGCTCAGATGGTAACATATCCTGGAGCGCATCATATAACGGTCTCAGATAAGGATCAATCTTCTCCTTAAAATCGCCGGGAAGAAATCCTAAACTCTCACCAGCTTCAACTGCAGGTCGTGCAAGAACTATTTTTTTAACGATTCCCTTTTTAAAAGCGGCAACCGCAAAAGCTACAGCGAGATAAGTTTTACCTGTTCCTGCAGGACCGATTGCGAAACAAATATCATTTTGCAGAACAGCTTTCAGATATATTTCCTGAGTAGGTGTTTTGGCTTTGATAACATCTTTTTTTGTGTAGAGAACAATATTTTCATATTCCTTTTCAGATACAATTTCTTTACCCTCAACCGTAAGATCAATTATTGTCTCTACATCTTCCTTACGTAACTTTCCCGATGTATTGAGAACGAAAATCATTTCGCGAAAAACTTTTTCTACGGCGATAACTTCTTCCTGTAAACCTTTGATGTAAACCTGGTCACCTCTGACAGTAACTAAGGTGCTGAATCTTTGCTCGATTGGTTTGATGTTGGAATCGTTAAACCCAAGTAGCGCCATTAGATCTACATTTTCAAGTCGGATTGATTTTTCTAACTGCGTAATAACCTCCTGAATATAAAAAGCCCTTTTCATAACAAAAGAAAAGGGCTAAAAAATACATTTCATTAAAGAAGTAATCGAAATTATTGCTGAGTCGGTGTTGTTTGAACCGGAGCTGGTTTATAATTTCTTTTAACTTTATCATAATGAGCTTTTTCTTCTTCAGTCAAATTAGGTACTTTGAAAACCTGAGCAGGATAAATGAGGTCAGGATTTTTAATTTGATCTCTGTTAGCGTTATAAATTTTCGGCCAAGCAAAACCATTTCCGTAGTGTTCAGCTCTTCTTGCTATATACCAGAGGCAATCGCCTTTAACAACAGTGTACATAACTTCCGATGGTTTTTCTTCCCATGCATCCAGTTTGCTTTTCAATTGATTATGAACTTTGTCATAAAATTCAGGAAGAGCGCTGATTTTATTATCCTTCAAAGCTTCCCATTCTGCAACGCGGTCAGCTTTTGGAGATACTTTACCATCAATTTTTGAGGTAAGATCATTAACTCTGTTTCTGAAATTGTCAACATCAGCTTTTGTAGCTCCAACCATTGCCAATAATTCATCATTGCATGCATCAGGATTTAATGATTCGTTTGTTGCTTTCAATTCAGCAATTTCGCTTGTAAGAGACTGACTTTCAGTTACTAATTCTGCTTTCTTTTGAGTAAGTCTCTGAATTTCCGCCTGCCATTCTTCTTCAGTCATTTCTTTTCTGTCTTGTGCTGATATTACTGAACAGACAAGCATCACTGAAAAGATGGCTGTAAATAACCTAGTAAAGTTCATTTATTGCCTCCATTATTTTTTAATTAAACTTTTTTATTTTCCCATAGCTTCCAAATTAGCTTTAGTGGCTTCTTTATCTTTAGCGCACTGATCTAATTTGGCATTTTTTTCAGCAATTTCTCTTTCCAGTTTTGCTTTTTCAGCTTTCATATCATTTACGTCTTTTTCAAGTGATTTCACTTCAGCTCTTAAAGCATTTAATTCAGCCATTTGCTCTTCACTGACTCCGCCACAACCGGTCAACATCGCAACTATAAGTGCAATGCCCATTGTAGCACTGAGGAGCTTTCTAAATTTCGTCATTTGTTGCCTCCTGATTTTATTGTGAGTTAATTTTATTGAAAACCATATTGTGATGCTAATTTATAAAATAAAACTGTTTCTTTCACTAAAAATCGTTGTGAAATTATATTATTTTTCGATCAACGAAGCTGGTATAACCACTGGATGTAATAATCAGGTGGTCAAACACTTCAATACCAAAAATATTTCCGGCTTCTACCAATTGCTTAGTTATCTTGATGTCTTCATTACTTGGTTCAGGGTTTCCGCTCGGATGATTATGAAGTAAAATAATATTCGCAGAATTATTTTCTATCGCAACCTTAAAAACCTCCCGCGGGTGAACAATGCTTGTGTTTAAGTTACCTACTGAAATTGTCTCGTACTTTATTATTTTGTTAGAAGAACTGAGACACACAACAATAAATTTCTCTTTAAGTTCATCTCTAAGTAATGGAATAAAAAATTCCGCAATATCCGCCGGCGATGAAATCTTTTTATTTGAAAGATTACGTTTTTGACTTTCTATCCTGCGGGAAATTTCGAAAGCGGCAGAAATCGTTGCTGATTTATCATTACCGATTCCTGACATTTGTTTAATTTTCTCAGGGCTTAAGGTAGCGATGTTTGCCAAATTTCCATACTCGTTTATTAGGTCTTGAGCTATTTGCACAACTGATTTCCCTTTCTTTCCTGTTCTTAATAGGATTGCTAATAATTCGGCATCTGTAAGGCTCTGAACCCCGCGTAAGTGTAATTTTTCTCGCGGGCGGTCTTCTCCAGGTAAATCCTTAATTTTAAAAGCGCACATTAAAAAACTTAATTTATTGTTTAATTTTTCTTTGATTTGTCCGGTTAACTAAAAACTTTCATTTTTTTTGAAGTTTTTCTACACCTTTCAGCGCTTCTTTATTTTTTGGGTCCAGCTTAAGTGATTTCTTAAAATATTTTATTGCTTCTTTTTCTTTATTATTATTCATGTAAACCGTTCCAAGTAGTGAATAAGTTTCCGAACATGGCTCACAAACAGAAATAAATACCGAAAGATAATATTCAGCTCGTTTATATTCACCAAGTTTTACCGAAATTTTTCCGCCCCATTTCAACACGTTGCAATCGGAATCATTCAGGCTGAAAGCTCGATTAATACTCTCATATGCGTGAACAAACATTTCCTTGAAATAAAAAATTTTTGCCTGTGTAAGATGCACATCAAAATTCTGGGTTAAAAAACTTTCCGATTTTTTTGCGTATTCAAGCGCCGCATCATAGTCATTGGTTTTAATAAGAATTTTCGCGAGAAAAAGGTTCGCCTCGGGAAGATACTCCGAACCCGGATTGGATTTGACAAATAGCTCGAAGTTTATTTTCGCAAACTTATATTCCGAAAGGAAATAATTTGCCAGACCGGTTAAATAAAAAACTTGTTTATTCTTCTCAGCTGAAACGCAAGAGAGAACGGAGAGAGACTTATCGTAATTACCGTGACGAATAAGATAATGTCCGTAAAATATCCTTACTTCTTCATCATCGGGGAATGTTTCCAAAAAAGAGTCTATCACTTCACATGCCTTGTCATTCCTGTTCATTTTTTCATAAACATAGGCAAGTCGAATAGTAACAATGCGTCTTGAATCTTCGTTACTCAATAATGTTAGATATATTTGAAGTGCATGCAGATATTGCCCTTTCTCTTCAAAGTCCTGAGCTTGTTTTAGTTTATAATCAGTTTCCTTCATGCGATTATTTTATTCCCATTCGATAGTAGATGGAGGTTTGGAACTGACATCATAAACAACGCGATTAACACCACGCACAAAACGAATTATTTTGTTGGAAATTTTTTCCAGAATATCATAGTCGAATTTATACCAGTCTGCCGTCATTCCGTCTGTTGAAGTAACGGCTCTTAAGGCAACAACATTTTCATAGGTTCTGAAATCACCCATAACACCAACAGTCTGCACCGGAAGTAAAACGGCAAATGCCTGCCAGATTTCATTATAAATACCTGATGAATGAAGTTCTTTAATATAAATATCATCAGCTTCGCGCAACACGTCCAGCTTTTCTTTTGTTATATCACTCAGAATTCTTACCGCTAATCCGGGGCCCGGGAAAGGATGTCGTTCAATAAAACTTTCGGGCAAACCGAGCTCACGTCCGATTGCTCTGACTTCATCCTTGAATAATTCCCTAAACGGTTCAATAAGTCTGAGATGCATTTTTTCAGGCAGACCGCCAACGTTGTGATGAGTTTTAATGGTGACTGATGCGCCTTTAACAGATACCGATTCTATTACGTCAGGATAAAGTGTTCCCTGAACAAGATATTCAACATCTTTGAGTTTCCTGGCTTCCTGATCGAATACTTCAATAAATGTATTCCCGATAATTTTTCTTTTTTTCTCAGGGTCGGATACGCCTTCAAGTTTTTTGAGAAATAGTTCCGAGGCATCAATGCTTGTCAGATTCAGTTTGTAATTATCTTCAAACATTTTTACAATTTCCGAACTCTCATTTTTTCTCATCAATCCATGATCAACGTGAATACAATGAAGCTGGTCGCCAACAGCTTTGTGAATAAGTATAGCCGCAACAGAAGAATCCACGCCGCCGCTGAGTGCGCAAATTACTTTTTTATTACCGATCAGTCCTCTTATTTCCTGTACACTTTTTTCTATAAAACTTTCAGTTGTCCATTCACCTTTACATTTACAAATATTAAAGAGAAAGTTATTGATAATCTTTTTCCCCTCAGTGGTATGAAATACTTCAGGATGGAATTGTACTCCGTAAATATTTTTTTCAGTATTTGAAATTACACAAACCGGAGAATTTTCCGAAGTACCATCAAGGCTAAACCCGGGAGGCGCTGATTTCACATAATCTCCATGACTCATCCAGATTACGGAATTGTCTTTTACACTTTCAAGTAACTTAGTCTCTTTATTTATTTTTAACGTTGCCTTACCATATTCACGATGTTCAGCGGATTCAATTTCTCCTTTAAAAACATAAGTGATGAACTGCAATCCATAACATATTCCAAGAACGGGGATATTCAGATTAAAAATTTCAGGATCGGCTTTAGGTGAATCACTTTCATAAATACTCATTGGTCCACCGGATAAAATAATTCCTGAGGGTTGCATCTTTTTTATTTTATCCAGTTCAAAAGAGTGCGGATGTATTTCGGAATATACTTGGTTTTCTCTGACGCGCCTGGCAATTAACTGAGTATATTGCGATCCGAAATCCAGAATGAGTATTCGTTCCTGATGTTTCATTTTCTGCTCCGTATAATAGACAAAATCCGTTTCACAACGGATCTTGTTTTTGACAAAAATTCAATGATATGTTAGTAATCCCCTGATAAAAATTAACTAATCTGCCCTTGATAGTCTGCCGGTGAGAGTAGATCGTTCAGTTCAGATTCATCAGACAATTCAACTTTAACAAACCAGCCTTCACCGTAAGGGTCACTATTTACGATCTGCGGTTCCGATTCAAGTTTTGGGTTAATTTCAAGCACTTTGCCGGTTACCGGACCAAACATATCACTCACTGTTTTAACGGCTTCAATTGTTCCAAAGGATTCACCTTTTTTAATCTCGCCCAATTCCGGATCAATATCTATAAATACTATATCACCCAATTCTCCCTGGGCATAATCAGTGATACCAATTACAACTTTTGTTCCTTCAACACGAACCCACTCATGATCGGGGGTATACTTCAAATCCTGTGGTATATTCATTATTACCTCAAATATTATTAAAGTATTTGTCTATAAATGATGTATCGAAATTTCCTTCGATAAAGTTCCTGTTTTCCAGGACTTTTTGATGGAAAGGCACAGTTGTTTTAATTCCCTCAACTGCAAATTCTTCAAATGCTCTTCTAGCTCTAGCAATAGCATGTTCTCTGTCTCTACCCCAAATGATAAGTTTAGCAATCATTGAATCGTAAAAGGGCGGAATTACATATTGATTATAAACATGCGAATCGATACGAACTCCGAAACCACCCGGGAAATGCAGATAATCAATTTTACCGGGAGACGGACGAAATCCGTTTTCAGAATCTTCGGCGTTTATTCTGAATTCAATGCTATGTCCCAATGAGACAGGATTTCCGCCTGCTATCTTAACGCCTGCTGCCATTTCAATTTGTTGTTTTATCAAATCAACGTTATGCACCATTTCCGTAACGGGATGTTCTACCTGAATTCGGGTATTCATTTCTATAAAATAAAAATTCAGATATTTATCAACAAGAAACTCAACGGTGCCGGCGCCTTCATAATTCACAGCTTTGGCTCCCAGTAAAGCAGCTTCTCCCATTTTAGCTCTGACCTCCGGAGTTATCACTGGAGAGGGAGATTCTTCAATAAGTTTTTGATGTCTTCTTTGCACGGTGCAATCTCTTTCGCCATAAAAAATAACATTGCCATGTTGATCTCCCATTACCTGAATTTCAACATGCCTGGGATTTTCAATATATTTTTCAAGGTACAAAGCAGAATTACCAAAAGCTGCACCCGCTTCACCGCCAGCGGTTTGAAAAGCTTTTTCAATCTCACTTTCGTTGTTAACAATTCTCATACCTTTACCGCCGCCGCCTGCAGAGGCTTTAAGCATCACTGGGTAACCGATTTCTGTAGCAATTCTTTTTGCCGCCGCAACATCTTCAACTATGCCGTCGCTACCAGGAACAACCGGAACGCCGACTTTTTTCATTGTCTCTTTCGCGAACGCTTTATCACCCATGTTTTTAATCATATCAGGTGACGGACCAATAAATTTAATTCCTGATGAAGCGCATATTTCGGAAAATTCTGCATTCTCGGCTAAGAATCCATAGCCAGGATGAATAGCATCAGAACCTGTAATTTGAGCAGCTGATAAAATACTTGGTATTTTTAAATAACTTTTCGCACTGCTGCTTGGACCAATACAGACAGATTCATCCGCCATTACAGTATGAAGAGAATCTATGTCGGCTTCTGAATAGACCGCCACGGTTTTAATTCCAAGTTCTTTACATGTACGAATAATTCGCAGCGCGATTTCGCCGCGATTAGCAATCAAAATTTTTTTAAACAATCCAATCCCTCTTTAATTTGGAAATGCTTAATCTTTTTCAATCAGAAAAAGCGGCTGGTTATATTCAACAGGAGTTCCGTTTTCAACAAGTATCTGAACGATTTTTCCGCTCACTTCCGATTCAATTTCATTCATGAGTTTCATAGCTTCAACAATACAAAGCACTGTGCCTTCGGAAATATGGTCGCCAACTTTTACAAAAGTATCTGCTTCGGGTGCAGGTGATCTGTAAAAAGTTCCGACGATTGGAGATTTAATCTCAACCAAGTTGTTATTCGATTTCAGATCCTGAGTTTGTTTCGCTGAGGAAACTTCCTGAATTGTGTTTGGATGAACCGTTTCAACCTTATGTGTAGCTGGTTGTGGAACGGAGTAATAAGGAACAGGAGAATTTTTTACAATCTTTATCTTGATATCTCCTTCCTCAACAGAAAATTCACTGATTTCACTTTTTTCTACTAACCTGATGAGTCTTTTGTAAAATGCGAGATCCATACAGCTCCCCTCTTAGTTTTTGACTCGTTCCACGTATGCACCGGTACGCGTATCGATTTTTAACTTATCCCCTTCGTTCACGAATAACGGAACCTGAACCTGAGCTCCAGTTTCAAGAATTGCAGGTTTTAAAACATTAGTTGCCGTATCTCCCTTAAAGCCTGGTTCTGTAGAAGTCACTACAAGAAAAGCAAAAATCGCCGATTCGGCGTTTATAATTTGTTCTTTATCGTCAAGTAAAAGGTCTATTTCATCTCCCTCTTTGATGAATTTTGCACTACCGCCGAGAAGATTTTCATCAATCGACATTTGTTCATAAGTATCGTTATCCATTACAACCAGTCCGGTTGAATCCCTGTAAAGATATTGATACTTTCTTCTTTCAACACGAACAACATCAACAGATTCTCCCGATCTGAATGTATTATCCAGCACTTTTCCGGTTCTAAGATTTTTAAGAGTTGTTCTTACAAAAGCTCCGCCTTTGCCAGGTTTAACATGTTGAAATTCAGTAATCGCATAAAGATCGTTTTTAAATTTTATGATAAGTCCATTTCTGAAATCTGATGTATCTGCCATTGTTTATCTCATTCTGATTATTTTTAACAAATTTGTTTCTTATTATTTTGTCATTCTTATTCTGTTACCGAAAGCAGGTATTTGTCGACTTCATTAAAAGCGATTGTTCCAGTATATTCTTTTTTAATCGTTTCAAACAAATCTTTTGCTTCTTCCTTACTTCCGGAATTTTTATAGTTTATGCCTGCTCTTAAAAGATACTCTGAATTCGAAGGATTTTCAGAACTTATTTTTGCAGCTTCTTCATATAAACCTGCAGCCTTTTTTAATTCTCCTTTTGATTCCAGACAAGCTGCTTCACCCGCAAGCGCACTGGCTTTTAAAATTGCATTTGATCCGGAATAGTCTGAATAATATTCTTCAGCAACATCAAAATCGCCCAGGAAATAATGTGAGTGGGCTAAAAATATTCTGGCATTTTCGCCTTGTTCTGTTCCGCCGAATTCCTCAACAATCTTTTTTAATCCGACCAGATTTGTTCCGGGCCTTCCATCAATAGCTTCCTGATATGAGCCTGAGTTATACACGTCAATTATTCTTGATAGTTGGGTAGTAGCTTCGGTGTTATCCTGTTCTACCTTATTGCTGTAAACGATAGTCAAAACCACAATTACCACAATCGCAGCGATACCAGCTAAAATTTTGGTTTGATGTTCCTCAAAAAATTGTTGAACCTTGAAATAAGAAGTGACTAATTTGTCCTCTTTCATCTCTTTTTTGCTTAATTTTTTCTTTTTCGCTAACACATTATCTCCTGCTATTTAACATTTTTAAGAACGTGTAAATTAATAAAATTTATATTCCTATTCTAATATGATTTGAAAAAATCCAGGCTTTGCTATCAGTGTAAACTTCCACTCTGTAAGCTCCTGGATTCTCAACAATAAATTCGGCATCCATATTTTCCAGTTTATCGATACATTTTCCATTACGTATCAAACGAATTTCACTGCTGATATTCGGCAGCATAACCCGTAATTTTATTTTTCCTGTCAAGTCTATATAATCTCCCATCTGATAA
>CAZEXO010000032.1:0-25242 GCA_964516545.1 uncultured Melioribacteraceae bacterium | reverse complement strand
ATGATAGGATTTGTTGTTGAAACAATTGATATAGATAAAAATATAAAAGCTATTAATACTCTTTTGAATACTACATTCACACAATCAAATACAACCAGAATATTAAGTAAACGAATACTTGTCAAAGATTTTTATTACTCTTATTACTCAACACATCGCATTGATCCAGAGGAACTAATTATCTACCACTTAATGTTTGACTTTGCTAATAATATTAAATGAAATATCATTCTAAAAATCTATAACAAATTCATCATCCAACTAAACATCCCTCAGCCCGATTATAAAAATTTTCCAGATTTAGCCTCTGCAAGTCAGAAATTTATATCCGTTCGTATAAAAACCGTTTATTTTACAAATGTATCCGCTTTTCTACTCTCACCCATTTTTTTCTGATCTTCTGTAAACCTTTTGGTTTTTGCTTTCTCCATCTCTATAATTTTAAGGGTCTCCGATTCCTCAGCTTTGAATTCAGAGCGCAATACAACAATCTGGGCTTCGGCTGCCGCACGTTTAAGTTCTAGCCCGAATTGTTTGCGTTCAATTTCTAATTGACGCAATAATTGTTCTTCTTTGATTTTTGCTTCCTGCGATAATCGCGCTGAACCGGTTAATACGCCTTCTGGACCAACATAAACATCAAGTAATTCAATTCCCTGATCAGTTAATCTGAACTCACGAATCTGGTTGGAATGATTCATTCCCCTCGATTTAAGAATATACAATCCTCTGTTTCGCTCACCGCCGATTTCAATATCGCGCAACAGCAGCCATGTATCAATTAGTGATGAGATTGACATATCGGTAAGCTCCTGGTTTTCACCGCCGTTTGTCAAACTCGCGAAAAGTGCAGTTATATTTTTTGCTTTAAGAAAATCTACAAGCCGCAGTAACATAATTTTTACTTCGGTTTGATTTTCTCCCATTATAAAGGCGTCAATCGGATCAAGAACAACAACCCTTGGTTTAACTTTGTTAATTAATTTTATTGTGGTCGTTAGATGATGTTCCAATCCATAAAGTGTTGGGCGTGTTGCATGAAAATGAAGAGTCTCTTTTTTTACATAAGGCTCAAGATTTATTCCTATGGATAACATATTACGCATGAATTGACTTGGCGATTCTTCAAATGCGAAGTATAAAACGCGTTCTCCTCTATTACATGCCGCTTCAACAAATTGCGCCGCGAGACTTGTTTTGCCCGTCCCTGCTGTACCTGAAACAAGTACCGTGCTGCCGCGATAATAACCTTTTCCCGATAGCATTGTATCGAGACGCGGGATACCGCTGGAAATTCTTTCGCTGGACGATATGTGATTCAATCCAAGAGACGTAACAGGCAGAATAGAAAAACCGTCTTCGTCAATCAGGAAGGGATATTCATTTGTGCCATGTGTTGAACCGCGGTATTTAACTATTCGTAATCGTCGTATTGATGATTGATCGCTAACACGATGATCAAGCAAGATGACGCAATCAGAAACATATTCTTCTAAACCCTGGCGCGTTAAACTGCCGTTGCCTCGTTCTCCTGTTACTATTGTTGTAACCCCTTTCTTTTTCAACCAACTGAATAACCGACGCAACTCTGTTCGTATTATAGTTGAGTTCGGCAGTGCTGAAAAAAGTGATTCAATAGTATCCAGCACAACACGTTTTGCACTAATACTTTCAATCGCGTGATGAATACGAACAAACAATCCTTTCAAGTCATATTCACCGATCTGTTCAATTTCACCGCGCTCAACATGAACATGCTCAAGCCAAATCTTTTTATGTTTTACAAGATCATCCAAATCGAATCCCAACGAGGCAACATTTGCCGTGAGTTCTTTTTCAGTTTCCTCAAATGAAATAAACACGCCGGGTTCATTATAAAGCATTGCGCCTCGGACAAGAAATTCCATCGCAAAGAGGGTTTTTCCGCAACCGGCATCGCCGCATATAAGAGTTGGTCTTCCTTTTGGTAATCCTCCGCCGGTTATTTCATCCAACCCCTGAATACTGGTGGGGGATTTAGCAAGAGTTTTGCGTTTAAATTGTGTTTTAATAGGTCTCATAAAATTTTTTCTCTTAAATATTATTCCTGTTCCTTAAGTTTTCCTCATCGAATGGTAGAGACATCTCAATAATAAAACTATAGTCCAAAGGGATGAAAAAGGGATTAAATCTCTTGGGTGAGTTAATGACAGATAACTATTCTTTGATTTATGAGGCAGTATCTATATCGGATTTATAGGAATCGGATAAGTGCGCGTGTTTAGCTATCTGCACGCGGGTATTAAGCGCTAATTTTTCAAGAATGTTATGAACATGACTCTTAACAGTGTAAGTTGACAGATGAAGCGTTTGTGCAATTTCTTTGTTGGTAGAACCGTCCGCGATTAATTCAATAACCTGCCGTTCGCGTTTTGTCATCCGAACCGATTCATTAATTGCTGAAGGTTTTGATCCGTTAATAGCGTGTTCAACAATTTGTGAAAAGAGCGAGCCGGTTAAATGCGGTGGTAAAACCTGATTACCCTCATAAACCGAACGTATAGTTTTAAAAAACTCGGCAACATTTGCATCTTTAAGTATGAATCCCGATACTCCCTCCTGAACAAACTCGAATACATCTGATTGCAGGGGTATCAGATCCATCACAATTATTTTTGTTTCCGGGAAATGCTGTTTTACCAGTTTTACAATTTGCAGACTGTTTTGACTTCGTAAACCAAGATCGAGTAAAAGAATATGTGGATTGTGTTTACCAATCATCTGCAAAATGTTTTCACCATTGCCTACCGTGGCAACAACATTCATATCTGACTGTTTTTTGAGCATTGTGGCAATTCCATCACGCAGAAGTCTGTTATCTTCAACCAGTAATATTTTAATTCTGTTCAACAAGTCTCCGTTGTTTTATGTAACAATATAGGTAATAGAAAAATCTTAGGCAGATTTAATTCAAAAAATCTAAATAACTTAATCAGTCTGAGGATGTAGATCGTTGATTCTGTTGTACTATTTGTGCGCAAATTAACAAACACCAGTTACTTATGCAATATCTTTATCTTTTTTCCCCGATAAAGATTGAGTGTCTGTAAAAAATTTGTCATTTGTCTGCGACACAATTTTTACTCTTCTATTTCCGGTTTTAACTGAATTTCAATGAGATCGGAAATCAATTTTACTGTAGAATGTGATCCAATCTCATGTAAGAAGATTCAAAATATTGTGGTCCGAGATTGTCCAGTACTTTTAAAATTTTATCCTCTTCACCGTCAACACAAAGAACTGCATAACCCTTATTGCCTCGTTTACCCAATTGCAGTTCGTTAACATTAATGTTGAACGAAGCGAGTCCTGAAAGAAGTACTAATAATACTCCCGCGCTGTCGTTGTGAACGGTAAGTATCATTTGTTTACTGGTTGGTATGGGTAAATCAACCCCGTCGACCTCGAGTAAATAAACTCTGTTGTTCTGAAATTCCGGTACGCTGATATCTTCTTTATAACAAACCTCAAGAAATTTATCCGAGGCGGTTCCTCTTATAAAATCAACGGCTTCAATAATCTTTTCATTACTACCGCTGATTTCAAGTATCGCTGTTCCGGTACCGTCAGTATTAGCGTTCAGCAGAGCTGTCTCAACATTTATGCCTTCAGATGCAAGCGTGTTGAACAAAATGGAAAGAACTCCCGGTTTATCAAGATGGTGTGAGAATAAACCTTTTGTTTTTCTTCCCGGCTCTGTTTCAGGATTTGTTCCGATTGTCAATGACTTACTCCCTTTGCGCACTCTAATAGCGTTGTAATTCCCCAGAGATGTTGAATTCGGGTAATTCTGCATCAGGGTTCGGAACTCGCCGCCGAAAGAAAAATTAGGTATCACTTTTCTTTTATTATCATTAAATCTTTGGTTAAGAATTTCAATCCCAAGGTTCAGTACATCAAATTTTTTATTTTCCTTACCGTTTCCTTCAATTGGTTTTTTCGCGGGGATAGAATTTGAAAAACATACATATTGTTTATATCCCGCTTCTTTTAAGTGTTCAACCGCTTTGTCATAGTTCTTCGCGTAGTCTTCGGGTTTATGAGTATCGGTTCCGATAGCAACAGGAATGCTTAATTGTTTTGCTCTTCTTAATATGGCAAGATCAGGATAAATACCGCAGCCCTTTTGTAGTCCTGAAATATTTACATCAAGAGCCAGGTTATATTCACTGATTAATTCAAGAAGTGTTCTGACTCTCCGCGCGAGAAAATGACTCGAAGATTCAATGTTTATTATCGGTTCGGGTATTGGTACATGTAGTTTCGGAAGATCGAAATGTCCGACGATTTGAATCATATCACGAGATGTTTCTATCATTTCCATCATTTCTAGCAAATAACCATCCCAGTATTTTTCAACGCTTCCTCTTACTTTTAGCAATTCATCGGATTCTTCCTTTGAACCGTCGTAAGGAATTCCTTCACGCGAGAAGTGAACCGAACCGATCACAAAATCAGCATCGCGCGCCTGAAATATTTTCGAACGACTCCATTGCAATCCCAAATCAGAACCAAGCCACTCAAGTTCAATTCCGTATTTTATCCTGATTAATTTATCATACTTGTTTCTCATCGTTTCAATAATGTTCGAGAATTCGGAATAAGCTCTGTCGCCGCGAATGAATTTGATATCTGTTTCGCGTTCCGATTTGTAACGATAACCCGTAAGCCGGGGAGTATGAATGATGAATGTAATTGAAGGATGTTTTTTCCTGACAGCAATGTTGATCACTTCCTCAATATCATCGATTCCGTGTTTAACGTGATCTTTTCCGGTACCGATATGAATACCGTGAGTTTCCCAGATGAATAAGTCTTGATTGGTCATACTTTCCACAAGGTTGGTCCTTTATTCGAATAATGAAAATAATTGGAAATGAAAGTAAAAAAGATGCAACTAAGAAACAACAAATTCGTTATTGGATAATAAAATCCTGAGAACTCCGGAGAAACGTAACGGATACTAAATAATAGAAATGTTAGTTAAAATTGTTTGTAATTATCGATTACCTGATATTATGATAATCTTTATTGCATTCCCTCAACCCTCCTTACTGTGCACAATAATTCTTACTTCAAAATTTTTGGAGAAAGTATTCTCAAATAACGAGAGGTCAGCTCGTACATTTTTGCCTGTTATTTCATATTTGTGCGTATCAAGACTATCGGTTTTCATGCCGCAATCCCGGCATTTCTTAAGAACATTTTCAAACTGCTGCCGGGCATTTTTTTTACCTGAACAGAAAATACATTTTTCCGCCTGATAAACTCCTGACCCGTTCGCGACAAAAGCAATCCGATAAGTTTTCGTTTGATAAAAAAGACATTCCATTTCAGGATTGCTCTTATCATGATGTTGTGGCTTTCCGAAAGTCCTTATGACCTGACTGACATTTTCGCCGATCATTTCATAAATCTCTTTCTGTCCAAATATTTCTGAATATAAAACACAGGTTAACAGAACTAATGGAAGTAATAGGCTTCGCATATTTACCTCCTGATAAAGTGAGTAAAAAAAATGAGAATAAAGAGTAGGGAAAAAGTCGCGTGAAATATGATCCGATACGATAATAATTTTTTAATTTCTCTTAATCAATACAATTATAGAGAGGGTATGTGAAAATAAAAGTGGCGGTTTTCTTAAGTATGAGGTAAATTTATCACTCATTTTTTGGCGCGTTCGTCTAGTGGCCTAGGACGCCGCCCTCTCAAGGCGGAGATCACGGGTTCGACCCCCGTACGCGCTACATTTTTCCAGTCGGGGTTTAACCCTGACTGAACTTACAAAAAAACTTTGTTTTGGATAATCCTCACTATTACCAGATAAAAAAATCTTCTTATTCCAGCTCTAATCTTCATACTATCTAAGTAGTACCTAAGTAGTATCTGAGTAGTATGTAAGTAGTCTATAGAAATTTTTCATTTTTTGAACTGCTTTTACGTACTGAGTACAAAATTATTCGGAATTATTTGTCTTCTTTGTTGAATTTTATATGTTCGTCAAACTCTTTTTTGTTATTGATGAGTCTTGTATTGCTTCAATATTATCCCACAGATTATCCCTACTATTTTAATGCATTTTAACGCACAGTTTTTATTTCTACTTTTCCGCCGTCCGGTTGATTGAATAAAGTATGCATGATGTTTAATTACTGAGGATGAAGAAAAAGTCGACTTGAGAGAGATTGGTATGAGAAGTTTATTTATCGAAGATATGAACTGGGTTGATATTGAATACCAAATAAAAAATGGTTACAGAAATGTTATTGTGGGTTTGGCTTCAATCGAACAACACGGACCCCATCTTCCTCTCAAAACCGACGTACTGCTTCTTGAAGTAATAATTACAAAGGTAGCCGCCAAACTTGGCAGAACATTAGTTGCGCCGACAATAAAAACCGGTTGTTCTGAGAAACATCTGAGTTTTGCGGGAACTATTACTCTCGGTAAACTTACTCTTCAGTCCATCATTCAGGATTACATCTTCAGCTTAACAAAGCATGGTTTTGAGAATATAATTTTTCTTCCCTCGCAAAAAGAAAATTCCATTGCTCTAATTGAGTCAATTACAAAGCTGAACGAACGAAACAATAAAAATAATGTAATCTCTCTCCCGGAGTTTGAAGATATTCTCCAGAGACAACTCAGGATTTCTTTTTCCGAAAAGGTTACAAAAGAAGAAGCGGGTTTTCATGCCGGTGAGATAGAAACTTCGATGTTATTAAATATTTTCCCCGCGATAGTTAAAACGAATAGATTCAAATCGGGATTCATAGATGAAATGAGCGAAGAAGAACGTGTCGATGCAAAAACAAGAGGTATTAAATCGATCACTGAAAACGGCATCGTCGGTGATCCGGCTAAATCAACCAGCCGAAGAGGAGAACTATATATTAATGCTGCCGTTGATGTTGTTATTGATGGTATTCTCAGATATCTGAAGTGATAAATTCGCTATCCCTTATTAATCAATGTCTCTCATATCGCAGAGAAATTTTTTATATTTCCCATCAATATCGAATCAGTTAATCAACCTGGTTCTCATTCTCAACTCGTTGGAGTGTTAAATGAATAATGCCCTAAAAGTGATGAAGGTCCTTGAGAAAGAATATCCCAAAGTTAAACCTGCTTTAGAGTATACAACAGCATTTCAGCTTTTGATAGCTACGATACTTTCAGCTCAATGTACGGATGAACGTGTAAATATTGTAACAAGAGGTTTATTCGAAAAATACAGAACCCCGGAAGATTTTGTAAGAGTAAAAACAGAGGAACTTGAAAAGGATATTTTCTCAACCGGCTTCTATCATCAAAAGGCAAAAAGTATTAAAAACTGCTGTACTGAATTAATAAAAAAATATAACGGTAAAGTACCTGAAGATTTTGATTTACTCACTCAGTTGCCGGGCGTTGGCAGGAAAACAGCTTCTGTTGTTGCGGGAAACGCTTTCGGAATTCCGGCAATAGCTGTTGATACTCACGTGAAACGGCTTTCAAATTTGTTAGGCTTTGTAAATACATCCGATCCCGACAAAATTGAGCTGGAACTAAAAAACCTTCTACCGGAAAATTATTGGATAAATTCATCGCATTGGCTGGCAAGTCACGGAAGAAAAATATGTATTGCCCGAAGACCCAAATGTGATGAATGCGTAATCGAAAAATTATGTCCGTCATCTAATAAAAAATGAAATCATTGCGGAGAAAACATGTCAGAAGATATCATGAGAGATCGCGAAAAATGTTTATCAATTCTTAAAGAGTACACGAAGAGCGACGCACTCCTTAAACACGCTTATGCTGTTGAAGCCTGTGTTTTTGCCTATGCAGAAAAATATAACGCAGATGTTAGTTACTGGAGTAATGTTGCCCTTCTGCATGACTTTGATTATGAAGCATTCCCAACTGCTGAAGAACATCCGTTTAAGGGAGCTGAAATATTAAAAGCAAAAGGATTTGATGAGGAGTTTACAAGTTCGATTTTGTCTCATGCCGGTTATTCCGGTGTTCCGAGAGACACACTTCTTAAAAAAGTTCTATTTGCCTGCGATGAATTAGCCGGTTTCATAACAGCAGTTACTTACGTGCGTCCCAACAAAAACATCGATGAAGTTGAAGTAAAATCCGTGAAGAAAAAAATGAAAGATAAAGCATTCGCGCGGGCAGTCAGCAGGGAAGACATAATTAATGGCGCGTCTGAATTAGGCGTTGAACTCGATGAGCACATTTCATTTTGCATTGAAGCAATGAAAAGGAGAAAGGATATTTTAGGTCTTTAATATTCCCCCTGAGGAATCAATATTTAGATATTTATATTCGACTTGACATTTTGCCTTTTATATAATTAAATTACCGCCGTAAAAAAAGTAAAGGAATATCTATAGAGACTTTGTTACTATTTTTTGTGTTGACTCATGTTGTGTGGAATGTCTAACTTTATTTTCTAAGTTGACAAAATGAATAGTAAACGGAGACGAATAATGAAAGCCGGATTCTCTATAGTAATATTCCTATTTTTATGCGCTTTTGCCAGCCATGCAGAAGAGATAAAAGTAATATCCTCAACTACTACTTCGATTGTTTTTGAATACACTCCTACAATCACGGATACAATATTCCATAATACTCCGTTCGGTCAGGGTTTAAAATTATCAGTCCTGAATCTTTACACAATTCGTCAACATGAAGAGGGGAAATTTTCATTACCCGCTCGTGAAGTAAATATCGGAGTCCCTTCCGAGTTCGGGAATTCCATCTCAATTCTAAATTCGGAGTTCGGAATACTTGACGGCATTCTTATTCCTAACGAAGTAAGCGATGCTGACTTAAAGAATTTTAACGGCGAATCGTTCTGGTCGACAGAAGATTTTATTAGTACGGTAACTTTTGCAGAATACGGACTTGTCAGAAACTTACCCTCACAAAGTATAAAAATGTTTCCTGTACAGTACGATCCTCAGAAAAAACAAATTAAGCTATTTACTAAACTTGTTGTGAAAGTGAATTTTGGTCAGTCCTCTATACCCCACAGTCTTATTTCAGACACAAGATTAACTAATGCCGTTCTTAATTTTAACGTGGCAAAGAACTGGGGAATCGAGAACACTGAAAGCAGGTTATATAAATCGGAGGGATCTGTTCTTGCGAATGGTACATGGTACAGATTCGAATGCCCTAGAGAAGGTATTTACAGAATCACCCGAAATATGCTCAGTCAGTTCGGGATAGACGCGAATAATGTTGACCCACGGACAATTAAAATATACAACAACGGCGGTTACCAGTTGCCTGAAAACATAAGCGTTACAAGACCTGATGGCTTAGTCGAAATTTCTATTACAGTTGAAGGAGAGTCTGACGGAACATTTAACGAGAATGATCAGATTATTTTTTACGGGCGTAGTAATGACTTTTTCGAATACTTATCAGCCTCCAGGAAAATAATTCGTAATAAGAATGAGTTTTCAAAAAAGAATTATTACTGGATAACATCAGGAGGAAGTAACGGTAAGAGAATGGAAGATCAGTCTTCGTTGAATGCTGCTGGCTACCATAATCAAACAAATACTATTGCCTACAAATTCAGGGATGATGACTTAGAAAACATAGGTGAAACTGGAAGGAATTGGTTCGGTGATAAGTTTACACCTACATCAGTTGAAAAAATTTATATGAATCAGTTATTCGCGTGGGTTCCCG
This sequence comes from uncultured Melioribacteraceae bacterium, assembly GCA_964516545.1. Taxonomy (GTDB): domain Bacteria; phylum Bacteroidota; class Ignavibacteria; order Ignavibacteriales; family Melioribacteraceae; genus JAHISV01. The sequence goes on along the minus strand of CAZEXO010000032.1, from coordinate 15,504 downwards.
GAACAGAAATAAAATATAGTTTCAGATTGGTGAATAAAGGCAGAAGCACTCTTCCCATAACGATCTCCGAAACGGATCAGCAAATTTATACAGCGACAATGTCAAGAGTCACAGGTGATCACACGATTGGAGTGGATCATCGAGGAACCGCTAACTTTAACGGGCAGATTCAGCAGGAGAGGAGTAATCTGAAATTCAGAATTAACTCAGGGAGTGAAACTGACGAAGCGTATCTGGATTACTTCGAGATTGAATACACAAAAGAACTACGCGCCCAGCAGGATTCACTCATTTTTTATTCGGACGTTTATGAAGGTCAGATCAGATTTAACCTTTACAATTTTTCCAACAGTTCAATAACGGTTTACGATATCTCCGATTATTTTTCAGTTAAAAGAATAATAAACGCAGAAATCAGCGGTGGTAATTTCACGTTCCAGGCTGAAGGCGACAGATCCGAAAGAAAGAAATATATCGGAGTTACTTCATCCGCGTTTCTTACACCGGTAAATATGACGCAGATTACAAATTCGAATCTGAAAGGTATAACCGGAGGCGCTGAATTTATAATAATAACACATCCTGTTTTTCTTGAATCGGCAAATGAATTCAGCAATTACAGAAGCAATGAATCTTTCAACAGAGTTTCTTCAATTGTTGTAAACGTTGAGGAGATATACAATGAATTTTCAGGCGGTTCGCTTGATCCGGCGGCAATAAGGAATTTCATTCAACATGCATATAACAACTGGAATGTAAGACCTTTTTATGTATTACTGTTTGGCGATGGCAACTATGACTTTTATAATGTTCGCGGATTAAACCGTAATTTTATACCCGCTTATGAAGTATCATACTCGCTGCACGATATTGATAGTTACCCATCGGATGACTTTTATGCAAGAATAGAAGGTAATGATTTAAAAACAGATGTAGCTATCGGCAGGATAAATATTCAGAACGCTGAAGATGCTGAAACAATTATCAACAAAATTAAAAGATACGAGGATGATCCTGAAAGAAGTTTATGGAAAAATACCATTACACTTGTTGCAGATGATGGACCAACTTCGAAGGGTGATGATCGAGCAATACATACATCACAGTCGGAATCTTTATCAATAAATATTCTCCCGAAGTACTTTCTTGAGAATAAAATTTATCTGGCTGCTTATCCGACGGTTATTTCCGGTTCTGGACGCAGGAAACCAGAAGTAAATCAGGCAATAATTAATGCTGTAAACCAGGGTACGCTGATGCTTAATTTTATTGGTCACGGCGATCCGAACAGATGGACGCATGAAAATGTATTTACTACTGATGCAAGCATTCCCCAATTACAGAATGAAAAGTATTTCTTTCTTACAGCCGCAACCTGTGATTATGGTAGATTCGATCAACTTGAAGCTCAAAGCGCGACTGAGATTTTACTTTTGATGGAAGGCGGGGCAATCGGAGCTTTAACAGCAGTGAGAGCGGTTTATTCAAATCTGAACGCGGCATTGAACGAAACTTTTTACAAAAATTTATTCAGTAATTCATCAAATCCTGATTTTTGTATAGGCGATGCTTATATGATAACCAAGCAGGTAAAGACCGGCGATAATGATGAAAAGTTTCATCTCTTTGGCGATCCTACGCTAAAACTAAATGTACCGAAAATTCCTGTTGTGATAGATTCTGTTAATTCTCAATCGCTCACTTCTCATGTTAATATAAATGCTCTTGGGCAGGTGCAGATTAAAGGCTCTGTTCGCGATGGAAATGGAAATATTTCCGACATGGATGGAGAATGTATCGTATCAGTTTATGATGCCGACAAAATAATTCAGCTCCCTGAAATGGGATATCAAATGACCGTGCAGGGCGGGGTTATTTTCAAAGGCAGAGCAACAGTTGAAAACGGTCTCTATGAAATTGAATTTGTTGTGCCGAAAGATATTTCCTACGCCGACGCGAATGGAAGAATTCTTGCTTATGTGTATAATGATGAAAATGATGGACTTGGATTCAGCAGAAATATTATTGTCGGAGGAACAAATGAAAATATTGTCAATGACGGACAGGGTCCTGAGATAGAAATTTTCTACGATGACTTTGAATTTGATAAATCTTATGTGGTCAGCCAGAACTTTACCTTGTTGATTTCGTTGAAAGATGAAACCGGTTTGAATACGACCGGAACAGGTGTAGGACACAGACTCGAAGGCATTTTGAATGATAATGTTGAAAGTCCCATAGATTTCTCAAATTATTTTGTAAGTGATTTAAATACAGGCGGAAAATCCGGAAAGGTTAATTACAGATTCACGAATATGGAATCGGGTGAATATAGTCTTAAAGTAAAAGCATGGGATGTATTCAATAACATGGCAAGCGCGCAATCATTTTTCTCGGTTACCCAGGAAACAGGACTTGCCGTTCAGAATGTTGTAAATTATCCCAACCCGTTCAGCAATAATACGACATTTACCTTTCAACACAACCTGAGTAGTTCTGTTAATGTTGAAATTAGAATTTATACCGTAACTGGCAGGATGATAAGAAAAATAGAAGAGTATGATTTGTTCGATAAGTTTGTGAGAATTGATTGGAATGGAAGAGACGAGGATGGAAATCTTGCAGCTAACGGAACATACTTGTATAAAGTTAATGTAGAAACAATTGACGGTGAATTCACTAAAAATGTACTTGGAAAGTTATCAATTATCAGGTAAAAGAAAATTTTAATTACACTCAATATTATTTTGAAGGAGAAACAAATATGAGGCGATTAGTTTTAATGATCGTAATCGGAGTGCTGATTCTTGGACTAAATGATAATGTTAAGGCTCAGGGTGAAACAGCAGTTCCTTTTCTTATTTTGGCGCCTGATTCACGTGCCGGTGGAATTGGAGAATCCGGAAGCGGATTAGCTGATAATTCAGCGGCGATATACTGGAATCCCGCGGGAATTGCTTTTCTGACAGGCTCAGAGGTAAGTGTTACACATAGTAACTGGTTACCGCAATTCAACCTTGACCTTTTTTACGATTACCTTACATACAGACAATATATGGAAGAACTCGGCGGAAGTATCACTGCCAGTATTACATACATGAACTTCGGTGAATTCGTTAGAACCGGTGAAATTGACCCTACTCCTCTGGGAACATTCAGGTCTTTCGACGCCGCCGCTACAATCGGATATGCTACTAAACTCAGTAACGACTGGGGACTAGGATTTAACTTCCGTGTTATTCACAGCAGATTATCTCCAAAAGGCGCAGGAGCGGAAACCGGTGAAGGTGTTGCTACATCCGTGAGTTTTGATATTGCTACTATGTGGCGACCCGAACATCTTGAACTTCCACTGCTCGGCGACATTGGTAACCAGTTAAGCGTTGGCGTTAATCTTAGTAACATTGGTCCGAAAATTTATTATATCGATCAGGCTCAGGCAGATCCTATTCCTACAAATTTCCGTCTGGGTATTGCCGCGAGATTGTTTGAAGATGATTATAACTCTCTGACATACACATGTGATTTCAGCAAATTACTTGTTGACAGAATCGGCGCTGACAGCACTAAAGAACGTGATGAATGGTACGAATCGATTATTACCGCCTGGGCTGATGACCCGATAAGCGAAGAACTCAGAGACGTTGTTACTTCGATGGGTATGGAATATTGGTATGGCAACATGGATAAAGATAAATTCATGTTCGCCGTAAGAGCGGGTTTCTTTTATGAAGATCCTTCCTACGGAAATAGAAAATTCGTAACATTCGGCGCGGGCATCAGATATGATGTGTACGGGTTTGATTTCAGTTATATTACAACTGACTTGTTTAAAGATGGTGAAAATCACCCGCTGTCAGATACTTTGCGTTTTACATTATTAATTGGCTGGGGCGGTTCTCAGCAGCGTTCTCAGGGCTTTCCACGCGGAATTTAATCTATGAAATCATACATTAAGCTATTTCTGATTTTTCTTTTCGGATTGGGCAGCATCACTGCCCAGTCTTTGATTCCTTCCGAAATGTCGAGGCAGAATGCTGACACTCTTCGGGTACTCGTTGCTATGGTTGAATTTCAGGAAGATAATTACGACGCTACAATCGGAACAGGGAAATTCGGGTCTCACTACACGCAGGCATACGGAGATACAATACTCGATCCTTTACCTCATGATGCCGGTTATTTTTCAGATCACATGGAATTCGCGAAAAATTATTTCTACAAAGTCTCGCGCGGTAAACTTAATCTTTCATATCATGTTATACCTCAGGTGATTACCGTTTCGAAATATATGCGCGAGTATTCTCCGGCATATAACAGCAATGATTTTTCACCATTAGCATCTCTTGCTGAAGAAACCTGGCAGATAGTAGATAACACTATGCCTGAAATTACATTTTCAGATTATGATCTTTTCATTCTCTTTCATGCAGGCGTTAGCAATAGTCTTGATGACGGAACTCTTACACTTAACCGGAATTTACCTTCATTGTATCTGAGTCTTAAAACACTTCAAAGTTATTATGATGATGACTTTAAAGGTTTCCCGGCTGATAACGGAACATCCTTTATTACTAACACTATTATTCTTCCTGAAACAGAATCAAGAGAATATGAACTGATTAATGGCGATATGCTTTTGCAGGAACTTACAATAAACGGAGTAATTGTAACAAACATAGCCAGTCATATCGGTTTGCCGGATTTATTCGATACAAATACCGGCAGAAGCAAAATCGGAAGATTCGGGTTAATGGATTCTCAGGCTTCAATAGCTAACTGGGGACTTTTTCCGCCAATGCCCTCGGCATGGGAAAAAATACTTCTCGGCTGGGATGAAGCTGTGACTTTTGAAGGGAACGACTCAAGAGTTACCTTAACCGCATCTGCTGCCGCTGTAACCGGTGATACAACTATCTTAAAAGTACCGATAAATTCTTCAGAGTACTATCTTGTTGAAAACAGAATCAAAGACGCGGAAAATAATTTCATTGTTCTCAAGTACAAACTTAACGGTAACATTTATGAAAAAACTGTTTATCCGAATGAGGACAATGAGTTCTATATTGAAAATGATGAGATAGACGGCGTGCTTATTGACGTTGATGATTACGACGCAAGTTTACCCGGTGATGGAATAGTTATTTGGCATATCGATGAAAAAGTAATAGCCGAAAAAGGTCCGACTAATGAAATAAATAATGATAAGAACAGACCCGGAATTGACGTTGAAGAAGCGGATGGCATTCAGGATCTGGGAGAAACTTTTAAAACAGTTTTTGGGGATTTTATTATCGGGGAAGGGGGTCAGGATGATTTCTGGTATGCATCTAATCCCGCTGAACTGTACAGTAATAAATTTTCCACTAATACCAAGCCTTCAACAATTTCAAATATGGGTGGCAACAGTAACATAACTATAGAAGATTTTTCGGAAATCGGAAACAGAATGTCTTTCAGATTACGTTATGAGTACGATGAAATTAAACTTCTTACAAAAAAACAATTACCCGAAAATCTCCATCCGAAATTTTTAACCGCTTCTGTTCATCCGACAGTAAATAATTTGTATATAGTCAATGAAAATAATGATCTTCAAATTCTCGATATGGATGGTAATCTGAAATTATCAGTATCACCGTTTTCATCCACAAAACCTGCCGTAACGGTTCACGAAGGATATGAATATGTTTTTGGTACTTCCGGATCGAAACTTAATATTCTCCAAATTGAAAGCGGAGATTACACCTCATCCGATCTTGAGCTGACTAAAATAATCACGACACCTGTTGTATTATCGGGAAATAAAATTTATCTGGGATTTGAGAACGGAAGTGTAATCAGCATTGATATTCCTTCGGCTCATCAGTCTCATTTTATTTTACCTGAAATTCCGAATGATAATGTTAATGATCCCGTAAAACATCTTGCTGCCGACGGAAATTATTATGTGTGGACAACAACTGATAAATTTCATTCTTCGCTCGGGGAAGAAATTATTTTAACAGGTGAGGTTGAAGGTATCGCGCTGACAAAAAACGCGGACGGTTTTTATTCTACGTATCTGCTTTATTCACCATCGGAAAACGCAAATGTAACAACCGGTAGAATTTCGAGTATCATCGACGGGCAAATTATTGATGATATAATGCCGGAGTATAAATTTTCTACAAACATGTTTTCGTTGGCTGATATTGATAAAAACGGAGACAACGCATTATTGTTTTCAAGCGGATCATCACTCTGGGCAATTAATAAAATTGGGGTGCTGAAAGATAATTATCCAATGAATGATGAACACAAAATTGAGTTCGTCACAGAACCACTGATTATCAGCGGAGATGAAAACACACCGGATAAACTTGTTACAATAACAAAAGACGGAAGGATAAATATTCTGAACGCTCTTTCACTTGAATCAACTATTCAGTATCCTTTTTCAAGCGGTGAAGACCTTGCTGTTCATCCGATTCTTTTTAAGTATGACTCACTTCCGGATTTGGAAGGCGGTGAAAAAACAATGCTCGGTCTGATCAACAAAGCCAATGATCTTTATCTTTGGGAATTAGGTGAGTATACAGGAATTAAATGGTCAGGGCAGTATGCTAACGTTTCAAATAATTCCTTTGTCCCGGCAGCTGATTATTCATCAAACACAGAAACTAATGAACTTGTTCTTAATGCATATAATTGGCCAAATCCGGTTTATGAAAATGAAACATACATCAGATATGAATTAGCCGAGAACTCTGAAGTAACGGTGAGGATTTTTGACTTAGCAGGCGACCAGATAACTGAATTTACCCGAAGTTCGGTTGCCGGATATGAAACGGAAATTTCAGTGGATGTCAGTGACTATCAGAGCGGAGTTTATTTCGCTGTGATGGAAGCTGTTTCATCCGCAAGAAGCGCAAGAAAAATAATTAAAATAGCTGTAATTAAATAAAATTTTAAAATTGATTCTGTCCCTTTTACGAAAGAAAAAATAATACTACTCTTTGTGATCTTAATCTTCGGTTCAAAAGATTTATTAGCTCAAATTGATCGGTATGAACCGGAGTACGAATGGTATACAATTGAACGCGAACATATTTATGTTCATTATCATGAAGGCGCTGAGAGAACAGCCAATATTGTTGCGAAAATTGCTGAGGAAGTCTGGGGACCCATTACTGCTCTTTATGAATATGAACCGGATAAAGTTCACTATGTTATTAAAGATATTGACGATTACTCTAACGGCGCCACATACTTTTTCAATAATAAAATTGAGATTTGGTCTTCAGCGCTGGATTTTGATTTACGCGGTACTCACAACTGGCTGAGGAATGTAATCGCACACGAATTTACTCACATGGTTCAAATCCAGCAAGGACAGAGGTTTTCCAACTTAATGCCTTCTGTGTATTTACAATTTCTGAATTATGAAGACAAAAGACGTCCGGATATTCTTTACGGATTCCCGAATTTTGTCGGAACCTATCCTATCTCATCGATAAACATTCCTGCATGGTTTGCTGAGGGAACCGCACAATACCAAAGACAGGAATTCGATTACGATAGATGGGATTCTCATCGCGATATGATTTTACGTTCGTATGCTCTTGAAAATAAAATGTTATCATGGGCGGAGATGGGTGTATTCAGCAAGACAAGTTTAGGCAGTGAATCAGTTTATAATTCGGGTTATGCGTTAACAAGATATATCGCACAAAAATACGGTGAGGACAAAATAAATCTCATTTCGAAGAAATTAGGAGTCCTGACAAATTTCACCATGGATGCCGCGGTGGAAGACGCTCTCGGAATGGAAGGAACAGAATTATATGAAGATTGGAAAAGTTTTGTTACAAATGATTATAAAAAAAGAATCGCGCCGGTTCAGAAAAATTTAGTGACCGGCGATATTGTCTCCGGAATTGGTTTCGGGAATTTTTATCCTTCATTTTCTCCTGACGGGAAAAAATTCCTTTATGTCTCCAATAAAAATTACGATTATTTATCCCTGTCGGGAGTATTTCTCCAGAACCTGGAAACAGGAGAAGACAAACAAATCGAATTCGGTGTAAGATCAAGTGTGCAATTTGTACCGGGGCAGAATAAAATTATTTATTCAAAATTAAGCGAGGATAATCCGAACTGGATCAAAATTCATGATCTATATATTTACGATTTGGATGAAGAACAAGAAACACGAATAACATTCGGACTCAGGGCAAACCAGCCGGCAATTTCACATGATGGAAAATATATCGTCTTTCAATATCAAAAAGACGGAACAACAAATCTAGGTATCGTTACAACTGCGGGAAAAGATTTTCGCAGAATTACTTTTTTTGAAGAAGGTGAACAGGTTTACAATCCAAAATTCTCAAATGATGACCGCGAGGTTTATTTTGATTACTCAACAAATCACGGGCGCGATATTGCGAAAGTAGAAGTAGATGGAAAAAATTTCCAACTTGTTCTGAATTCGGATATCGATGAGAGGAATCCATTTATTGCAAATGACGGATCAATATATTATTCCTCGGATGAAACCGGTATTTTTAATATTTATAGAATCGACCCGGAGAGTAAAAAAAGCGAACGAATAACGAATGTTACGGGTGGAGCTTTTATGCCTTCTGTTGATTCCGATGGAAATTTACTTTACGCAGGTTACACTGTGTCTGGTTATAAAATTTTCCGGCTTAAAAAAAATCAACAACAACCGATCCCTGAAGAAAGTCGTTATGAATGGGTCAATAATCCTCCTTTGCAGAATAATAAACCTGCTGAGTATGCAGCTGATTTTGATTTCAATTATCTGAAAAATTTCAACGATAATAAACTTGAAGCTGCTGATGCAGCGCCCTACTCAGGCTTTTTCTCAGGTTTTAGTTTTTATCCTTTTATTCGTCTTGATAATTATAACACCTCTAATTCAGGACTTGACAGAATCAAACTTGGTTTTTATACCATGACTTTTGATTATCTCAACAAATATACTTTGTTTGCCGGTGTTTCATTTAATAAGAGACTGGAACGGGATCTTTTTCTTACTCTTGAATATCGAAACAGAGTACCGCTGCTTTTTAATCTGGGGCTAAAACCTGTTCTCACACTCGAGTTATACAGCATTAGCAGGAAAACATCAGTTGATCTTGGATTCGGAATCGATTCATCATACGTGCCACGCAGAATAGATTATAACATACCTGTGGATGTTACCTACGATTTATTTGAGTTCGATTTCGCTGCAAAGCATAAAATATTCATGGAAGGAAATGATCTCGAAGTTCGTTTTGTCTATAGTCAATATTCCGCATTACTCGGAAGTTTTATTATTCCGGAAAGTAACAACACTCTTTATCCTGCCACCAACGACAGATATTTTGTCGGAAGGAAAGTACAATTAACTTACACTCATGAAGGTATTTTACCTACCGTTGATTCTGATATTAATCCTGTTGGCAGAGAGATTGAATTGAGATACGGTTATGAATTCAACAAGTTTAACAATAATAGTGAGTATGAAGCTGAAGACGGAATGTTGAAACCGCTTTATAATGAGTTTAATTTCCACACTCTTGAACTAAATTATAAGGAACATATTCCGGTATGGCAAGAGCATACATTAACTGCTCAGGTCAGAGCGGCTTCAATTCTCGGTCCTAACGTTCCTGATTTCTTTGATTATTATCTCGGTGGATTAATCGGAATGAAAAGTTATCCTTTTTATGCTGTAAGCGGGAATGAACTTGGATGGATAAATTTAACTTACAGGTTTCCATTGCTGAAAAATATCGATACGAGGATAGGTCATCTTTATCTGGATAAAATTTATCTTTCATTTCACGGCGATTTCGGAAATGCCTGGAATGGCTCATTTCCTAACTTAAGCGAGTTTAAAAAAGGAGCCGGCGCTGAACTCAGATTTAAACTGATTTCATTTTATCTTTTCCCTACAAGTATTTTTATCAATGCATCATATTCGTTTGATCAGTTCAGCCGCGAGATAAGAGGCGAGACTGTTACTTATGGAAAAGAGTGGCGTTTGTACGGGGGAATTTTATTTGACTTTGCTTTCTAACTCAGCGGGTATAAAAATGAAAAAAATATTTTTGTTTCTTTTCTTTTTTCAGATACTAATTATTGCTCAGGATGAATCTAACATTAACCTAAGCGGTGTTTTTAGTTTTGACAAACAAACGACAATCCGCGAGGTTAAATTAATTCAGGATTCACTTAATTTTCAGGAAGTAAAACGATCTCCGTTACTCGCGGGTTTCTTGTCGGCAGTTATTCCCGGGACTGGACAAGTATACAATAAGGATTATTTTAAGGCGGGTATTTTTCTGTTGATTGATGCAATTGCTCTTACCACAGCAATAATCTATGACAATAAAGCCGACGATAAAACCGACTTCTTTGAAAATTTCGCCGAGCAGCACTGGGACGCGCGAAGATATGCGCAATGGACGGTAAATAATGCCCTCAGACTTAGTTCTTCTATTGATCCGAACGAACATGATTTGTTGAATGTATTTAATAATGACGGATCAGTTAACTGGAATAAGCTCAACGCGCTGGAAATTCGTATTGGCACATATTATTCACATCAGCTCGCTCCTTATCAGGATCAGCAATATTATGAGATGATTGGAAAATATGCTCAGTTTAATCCCGGCTGGGACGATTTTACAGAGGACCCGAATGATCCGTTTACTTATACTCACGAACGGAAAGATCCGCTAACTGACAAGTTTTATTATTATGCTTCAGTCAGAGGCGAAGCAAATGATTTTTATAATACTGCTTCAAAAGCAGTTCTTATTATGGTTGTGAATCATGTTCTAAGTGCGGCTGAAGCTGCCTGGTCTGCTTCAAGATATAATAAAAAACTGAGCGCGAACGTTTCGCTTGAAAAAAAATCAATTGGATTTGTAACTGATTATTATCCTAGGTTAAATTTGCAGTATAACTTATAAAATGGCAGAGATACGATGAGTATACCTTTAGTAGTGATAGTTGGCAGACCGAATGTTGGTAAATCAACTCTCTTTAATCGATTGACAAAAAGCAACGATGCTATTGTTGATGATTTCAGCGGAGTTACACGCGACCGAATATATGGCGAGCTGGAATGGAACGGAAAAATTTTGAGATTGATTGATACAGGCGGTTACGTTCCTAATTCAGACGACTTGTTCGAAACTGCTATACGCGAACAGGTGGAAATAGCATTGAAAGATGCAAACGCCATCTTATTTGTGGTGGATGGAAAAGACGGCTTAACATCCGTTGACCAGGATATTGCACAGATGTTACGCAAATCCGATAAACCGTATTATGTACTTGTGAATAAACTTGATAATCCCGCACAACATAATTCTATAAATGATTTTTACAGATTGGGTCTTGACAATCTCAGAGATATTTCCGCGCTTAACGGACGCAATCTTGGCGACCTTCTGGATGATCTGATGAGTAAATTAAATTTTCAGGAAGATGTGCCAGAAGCAGATAAAAGACTGCGCCTGGCAATACTCGGACGACCGAATGTTGGTAAATCATCGCTCACAAATTCGTTACTTGGTTATGACAGAAGTATTGTAACTGATATTCCGGGCACTACTCGTGATAGTATCGACTCAGTATTGAAATATTTTGGTGAAGAGATTATTCTTGTCGATACTGCCGGACTAAGGAAAAAAACGAAGGTAAAAGAAAATATTGAGTTTTACTCGAATGTGAGAACCTACAGAGCATTATGGAATTGCGATATTGCTATCATTCTTCTTGACTCGGTAAATGGTCTTGAAAAACAAGATCAGAAAATAATTCAGGAAGCTGTTAACAGACGCAAGGGTATAATTTTAGCTGTTAATAAATGGGACCTGATTGAAAAAGACACTAATACTGCTAAACATTACTCTAAACTGCTTCTTGAGCAGCTCGGATCAATTAATTACGTTCCGATAATTTTTATCTCCGCTCTCACAAAACAAAGAATTTATAAACTCATTGACCTCGCAAAAAACATACAAAATGAAAGATCAAAAAAAATTCCGACAAACGAATTGAATGATATTCTTCTGGATGAAATACTAAAAGTTAATCCACCCGCAACCCCAACAGGGAAGGAAGTAAAAATAAAATATGTTACTCAGGTTGGTGAACACTATCCGATTTTTCTTTTCTTCGCCAATGAACACAAACATATTCCGGATTCTTACAAAAGATTTCTGGAGAAAACCATTCGGAAACATTTTGGATTCAATGGTGTTCCCATGACTCTTTCTTTCAAAAGTAAATAATGATGAAAGTAGTCGCGCTTATTTCTTATCCGTAAAAACAGTATATTTAGCCTGTTAAAAACGGCGTTAAATGATTTATAAGGCAAAAAAAATATTAGTTGTCGGAGGCAACGCTGCGGGACCCGCGGCTGCCGCCAAAGCTAAAAGGGTTAATCCGAATGCCGAGGTAATTCTATTCGAAGCCGGAGATTATATCTCAACAGGAACCTGCGAACTTCCTTATCTGATCAGCGGCGAAATTAATGATTATAAAAATCTGGTTTTCTTTGATGAAGAATCATTCTATAAATCAAAAGGAGTGAAAGTATATCTTAAACATCGCGTTGAAGAAATAAATGTTCGAAAGAAAAAAATTTATGTAAAAAATATAAATGATAACTCGTTACAGGAATACGAATACGATTCTCTGGTGCTGGCCACAGGCTCGGTAGCCGCAACTTACCCCGGTCTCACACAAAAACCCAATAATGCTTTCAGCCTGAAATCAATTAGTGATTATTTGGAAATAGAAAAATACCTAAAGAATAATGTTGTAAATGAAGTTGTTATTTTCGGCGCTGGTTACATTGGACTCGAGATTGCTGACGCTTTAAAAAAGATTGGTAAAAGGGTAACAATAATTGAAAGAGAAGAACTGCCAATGCCGGGTTATGATTTTGAAGTGAGAAATATCGTCAGAGATATGCTGGAGAAAGAAAATATTAATTATGTCGGGGGAACCTCGGATTCACGGTTCATTCTGAACGATAAAAAAATCAGTAAAATAACAGTATCAGGAAACTCTCTGAATGCTGAAATGGTGATTTTTTCTATCGGTGTTTGTCCGAATAATTCACTCGCTTTAAGTGCGGGATTAAAACTCGGTGAACGAGGCGGGATTATTGTCGATAAATTTATGCAAACTTCCGATCCGGCAATATTTGCCGCAGGTGATGTTGTTGAGTTGACTGAGAAAATCTCCGGCAGAAAAATTTATCTTCCGATTGCTACGCTGGCTCATTCATGCGGACATGTTGCTGGAGCTAATGCCGGCGGAGAAAGACAATCAATCGAACCGGTTGTAAGAAATATTGCAGTAAAAATTTTCGATAAGGTAATTAGCCAGGTCGGATTGACTCCAGATGAAATCGCCGCCTATAAATCTGAGATCAAGTATGTTTCTGCCACCGGATCAAATCTGGTAAAGGTAATGCCCGGAAGCAGAAGTATTTTTGGGAAAATTGCCTTCGATAAACATAACAGTAAAATTTTCGGAGCGGTTTTTGTCGGTTCAGGTGAAGTGACCGGTTATGCTGATCTTGTTTCACTTATCATAACAAAAAATGGCAGTATAAATGATTTATCACAAATGAATTACAACTATACTCCTCCAGTATCTCCGTTTGTAAATATTCTATCAGTCTTGGGCAAAAAAGCCGGGAAAAATTAAAATGAAAAATCTGATTATTATTGATAACCCATTAGTTAAAAAAGATATGACAACGTTGAGAGATCAAAGCACCGATGCGAATCAGTTCCGAATTGCCTTGAACAGAATTTCTTATGCGCTCGCAATTGAAATATCAAAAACCATAAAACTCGATGAAATTGAGGTCGAAACACCGCTTGAAAAAACAAAAGGGTATAAGCTCACTCAACAAATCGTACTTGTTCCCGTGTTACGCGCCGGGCTAAGTATGACAAATGCATTTCTTCAAATGATTCCCGAAGCAAAAGTCGGGCATATTGGTTTGCAGCGCGATGAGGATACTTTACAACCTGTCGATTATTATTATAAAACTCCGAAGAATCTTGAAATATCAAAAGTGATTCTTCTCGATCCGATGCTGGCAACAGGAGGAAGCGCGAGTGCAGCTTTTAATTACTTAAAAAAACGCGGAGCCAAGGATATAGTATTTTCAAGTCTTATTGCTGCCCCTGAAGGTGTAAAACTTTTACAGAAAGAACACCCTGATGTGGTCATTTATACAGCCGCATTGGATCGACAGCTGAACGAAAATGGATACATTCTGCCAGGGTTAGGCGATGCCGGTGACAGAACATTCGGGACTTTGTAATTATTTAGTTCTTATTTCGCCGTAATGAATGATGAAATAGTGAATTGATTTTTGTTTCAAAATAGAATATTAATTAAGAAAAGAAATTTCGGAAATGATTTTAGCATCATCAAAACATAAACGCATGCTGACGGATTTACTTGATGCGTGTAAGCAGAATCTTACTTCTGTAAACGAAGAAATGATTACAAAGAGTTTTCAACTTAGCGCTGAAGCTCACAAGAATCATTTTCGCGCATCCGGGGAACCATACTTCAATCATCCCTTCGAAGTTGCAATGATTGTTGCCAGAGAAATTCCGCTGGATGATAGTTCGGTCGTAAGCGCACTTTTGCATGATGTGGTTGAAGATGCCGACATCAGCCTTGATTTTATCGCGAAAGAATTCAGCGAGGAGATTGCTCTTATTGTTGATGGTGTTACAAAAATCGGCGGTGTATTTATCGGCGAAGAAATTACCCAGGCGGAGAACTACAGAAAACTTCTTCTTTCGATGGTGAAAGATGTGCGGGTTATTCTGGTGAAATTTGCTGATCGTCTCCACAATATGCGCACGCTTGAATTTGTTCATCCCAAAAAACAATTACGAATCGCGAAAGAAACTCTCGAAATTTATGCTCCGTTTACTCATCGATTCGGATTGGGGCGCGTGAAATGGGAACTCGAAGATCTTGCTTTTAAGTATCTCGATAATGAAACGTATAATGATCTTGCCGGGAAACTGAAAAACAAAAGAAAAGAACGCGAATCTTACCTGGCAAAATTTATTAAACCTATTTCAGAACGGCTGAAAGAACATAACCTGAAATTTGAAATAGGCAGTCGAGCTAAACACCTCTACAGCATCTATAGAAAAATGACGAAACTACAAACTGATTTTGAAAATATTTATGATCTGCTCGCTGTTCGAATTATTCTTGAAGATGATGATCAGAACCAGTGTTATTATGTGCTGGGAATTATTAATCAATTATACCGCCCGATACCTGACCGATTTAAGGATTATATTTCAATCCCCAAGAAAAATAATTATCAGTCAATTCATAATACTGTTATTGATGAAAACGGTAAGCTTGTCGAGATTCAGATCAGAACAAGAAAAATGCATGAAATTGCCGAGCATGGTGTCGCCGCTCATTGGAAAT
>CAZEXO010000031.1:10472-25560 GCA_964516545.1 uncultured Melioribacteraceae bacterium | reverse complement strand
CTCGAGAAAGAATGGTCTTTTTTCCTCGTAAAAAGTTTCGTAAGCCGAAAGGTTCATAACAGAAGGATCGGATTCTACCTGACCGAAATCAGGATTGATTGTCAGGTCGGCAGTGAAGTTACTTGATATTCCTATCTTAGCATCAATACCCAGATTTCCCAGCCATGTCCTTCCGTCATTGGCATAAGGGTTCAGAGGTTCTTTATGAAATGTTTTCAATTTGCCCAATGAATATGGTACGATTTCAATTCTTTGTGAAGCAGGTAATCCTTTAATTCCATGAAGTTCGCCGAAAAGATAAAGCATACCGGGACCTTGCGATGTCTGGTATTCCCAGTCGCTTTCTTCCTGCAAGCGGTCTATCCAGCGCCAGCAGTGCATTCCCCAGACCTGTTCATAATCACTGCTATAACGTAACTGACTGAGCGGTATCTCAAACTCAGCAACCCACGCAGAATCTTCCATGCCCGCTTTAGCATACCATACGGCATTCCAGCTAAAATCCCCGTTTGTCGGATTCGTTAAAAGAACATCAACTTTTTGTCCAGCGGCGGTTATATTAAATTCAAAACCCGTGCGGTGATCATGATAACTATCAAAATTGACCCCGACAACGTCTCCGGCAAATTCATCACGCCTGCCCGCCTTGCGCACAATTTTATCGGGTTCGCTATCGAACGCTCTTATTGCTACATAAATATTTGCATCATCATATAAAATTTTTAATTCGGTCGGCTGAGACGGTTCAGCTCCCTCGCTGGGAACCCATTGAACAAAATCTCCGGCCCACGTTCCGGTTTTCCAGCATGCATCATCCAGTAAGCCGTCAATAACCGGCTTCTCAGTTGTTAACCGCGTTGTGGTATATTTTCTTAAAGGTCGTTCGGCAGGAATTTTTGTTGAATCTTCATTTATTGCCGGCTCAAGGCAATAAACATTACCGGTCATCAAAATAAAAAGAAGAAGAAGGGCAAGTGATTTTTTCATGTCAAAAACACCAAAATTATTTTGGAAAAAAATTTATTAAAAAGGTGAAATTCTTAGTGTTTTATAAATCCCCGTAGGTTCGCGTACGTAAATGTAACTAGCAGAATATTAAGCAGTTGTAAAATCTTGTATTAGAAATTCTATAACTTGTTCTTCTGTAACCCATGAATGAAATTGTTCTCACTATTTCAAAATTATCATCTTACGATTTTCAATTTTGTTGTTTGTTGTGAGGCTATAAATATAAACTCCGCTGGGTAAATCCTGAGCGTTGAAGTTTATTTTATAGTTACCGGAAGGTTTTTGTTCATTAACGAGAATAGTAATATTCTCTCCAAGTATTGAATATACTGGTAAATTCACAAAAGCATTTTTTTCAAGATAAAACATTATGGTTGTATTTGGATTGAATGGATTAGGATAATTTTGTTTGAGTAAGAATTTTGTTGCGAGTTGTTCATCCGGTTCGACCGATACGAATATTGATTCGTATGAACTTCTTATTTTATCTCTGATAAAAAGACCAGACGGAGAAATTTGATCGTCTGTCCATCCACCGATTGAACTTGCGCCGGGTTTTAATACCGCTGATGATTCGCTTAAATCAGCAACCGACCAATTACACCAGCTTATTTTATGCTGCTCAAGAAATTCGAACCAGATGTTTGATTCATCATAATCAACCGGACCGTCTCCGGTATTCAGAACCGTACCGAATTCAGAAACAAAAAGCGCTATTCCTCTCTGAATCGCCAAAGCAGCTTTGTTACGCAAAGATTGTTTATGATATTGGTAGGCAGCGTAATAATGTAAAGCGTAGACAATATTATTTTTATCAATAGGATTCAGAGCAGCAATATCCACATCCTGCGACCAGGTAGGTGTTCCAACAATAATAATATTGTCAGGATCAATACTTCGAATAGCCGATACTACCGAATCCGCGTAAGGTTTTACAACTGTATTCCAGGCCGAAGTATTCAGCGGTTCATTATAAATTTCATAAATAACATTTGGGTGTTCGCCATATTCGGCTGCCATCTCTTTAAAAAACTCAACAGCTTCATTAAGATGGTTGTGCGCGTTATGATCATGCCAGTCAATGATTACATATATTCCTAAATCTATCGCTGCGTTAACAACTGTCTTTATTTTATTTTTTTCGATAGCCGGATTGCTCAGGTAACCACCGGCTTCAATTGCCATAGCCGCCCGGACGACAGTACATTTCCAGTTATCGCGAAGCCATTCTATGCAATCATAATTATAAAATTTTCCTTTCCACTGACTCCAATATAAACTCATCCCGGTCAGCATGATCGGTTCACCAGACTGATTTACGATATGAGTTCCTTCAACACGCAGATTTCCGTAATGTTCAACAATACTATTTTCCTTTGTCTGCGCGTAAGACACTGGCACAGCATAAACTATTGCCAGAATACAAATCAGAAATTTGGCTAACATATTTTTATCGAAATTTATTTTCATCACCGGACACAATCCATGTAAATATTTCTGAAGCAATTATTCCCTTAGTTCGTTCTTCATATTCCTCTTCAGCATATAATAATCTCCAAAAAATTATTTTTCAATCTGAATGAACTTTGATAAAAGTTTTACATACGAAGCCTGATAATAAATAGCCGGCTCAGTTATTTCCCATGATTTATCCGGGTTAGTATCATTCCAATCCATATAACTTTTTTGCGGCGGTTGCGATAACAAGATTTCATTTGCTCCATTGTAATGATAATTTGGTCCGCCTGTTATATAACCGGGTGCGGGATTTTTATCAAGAGATGATTCATTTGAAAACCAGTCATGCCAAATTTCAAGACATGAATTTTCTGCGCCGTACTTTTTCATGTTACTCAGATAAACAATGCCGAGAGGATTGACGCCATGGAAATAATGTAAAACTCCCAGAGCACGCATCAAATAATTCTGTGACCAGTGTTCGTTAATTTTAAAAGTGATAAAATCATAATTAGCTGCACCCATTGCCGCACGCGGATTATTTGATCCCCACGTATAAAGATATGCCGGCAAATAAGCCATGTAAAGATCAGCTTTGGGATCGAATCTATATACATCTTCGCTCATACCTTGTCTGCTGCGATGATTCAGAATTATGTTTTTTGTTTTTTCATCAGAATTATGAAAAGTTGTATAATAAAGAAGCGCATCACCGATGTGACTGAAATAAAAATAACCGCCGTTACTGTAAAACGGTGCAGCCAGGTGATAATTTTCTTTTACCACATTGTGAAATTTTTCTTCACCTGTGAGTTGATATAAATAAACAGCAGCGACAACTTCCATTTCATCCTGTGTGAATAAAGCTTTGTCAGCATCGCCTGATTTTATTTCCTGCGGATCACAATCCTGTGAACGTGGATTAGTTTTATACCATTCATAAGCTTTCATCGCACGGTTCTTTAAATCACTTACATAATCGGAATAATCATCGAATTGAGAGAGCGTAATAGAAGCATGAGCCATCATTCCCGCGAAAGCAATTGATGATGATGAACATTTATCACCGTAATAACGGGGTCTTTTATCAGTGCTCGGAGGAGTAGAAACGTCCCAATCGATGTTACCGACTTTGATAATTACACCGCCGTCTTCATCCTGCATTTTTTTCAGCCACTCCAACTCATAAATTACTTCATCAAGAATGTCCGGAATTCCATTTCCGGATTCGGGAATATTGTAATCGTCAGTGAAGGCGGTAGGATTTTGTTCATAAGCGGTTAGGAGCATGTGAATCGTACTTTCCGCGAATGTAACATATTTATTGTAATCACCCGCATCCATCCAGCCACCGGATAAATCTCTGGCTGTTGCTAAATTACCTTTATCATTTACATATGTTGCTTCGGTATCCTGACCGGGTCCGATAAAAGCCGCATCGTCAATCCATGGTTCTTCAGCATAAGGAAGCTCTTTTGGATCATTTAACCGCTGATAATAAAAAACCCGCATGGCAGCTTTAAGCACATCTTTATAAACATCTTTTGAGATCACAAATTTGTAGGAACCAACTTCCCGTTCCTTGTCATAAATATAAAACTCTCCTTCTTCTTTCAGATCGGAAAAATTAAACCACCAGCCTTTATCGCCTGATGTCATATCAATAGCACCACGATTCCAGATTTCGGGAGTTCCGCTGAAAACGACTTCATCAGTTTCCCAATTTCTCACCTCATAAACCGAACCCGGGATGAAGCTGTCCTCTGCATTAAATCCAATTTGCGGGTCAACAATTACAGCCGCTTTGGGGTCGGCAGGACGATATCCGAACTGATCAATCATAATATATTTCTGAATATTTTTCGGACCGGCTATTAAAAAACCAATAAACAAGAAGACAATAGTTACAATATTTTTTAATTTCATTTTTTCCTCGCAATAAAAACAGGAATGACTATTGTCATCCCCTGAGAAATTATTTTTTAATTAACCCATTTCAACAATAACTTCATTTTGTTCTTTCATTTTATCAAGCGGGATTAAATTACCGACAAGTTTTTCACCATTAATTGAAACTTCCTTCACCCCCTTCTCAACACCATTATTATTCTTGATAGTGATGTTGAAATATTTACCCCGAAAACGTCGGATAATTTTAATTTCTTTCCAATCCGATGGAATACAGGGATCGAGCTTCAATCCTTTGTAATCGGGCTGTACGCCGAGAATATATTGTGTAGCTGAATAATAGGACCACGTTGCCGCACCGGTTAACCAAGGTAGACGCGATGCACCGAAACGCGGACTGTATTTGCTATGAGTAAACTGGCAGTTCACGTAAGGTTCTATTTCACGAATCTCGGCTTTTGTGTTATAAGCAGCGGGCATAAATGCCCTGTAATATTTATAAGCCAGATTCCCATGACCGAGAATTGTTTCGGCAATAATCGCCCACCCCTGAGTATGAGAAAATATCGATGCATTTTCTTTCATGCCTTTGTTGAATAAAGGAGCTTTCACAATTTTATGATCAATCTTTGCATAAGGAGGATCGCAGATAATTAGTCCGTAGTCTGTTGCCAGTCTTACGTTAACTATTTTCATCGCGGAGGCTGCTTGTTCAGATGAAGCATGCCCGCTGAGCACAGCCCACGATTGCGAATTCAGCCAAACACATCCTTCCTCATTTTCCTTCGAGCCGATTTTCATTCCATCGAAACGGAATGCGCGGACAAACCATTCGCCGTCCCAGGTATGTTTTTGAAGATTACCATCAAGAATTTCAAGATGATTTATTGCCCATTTCACTTCATCGGATTTATCCAGCAGCTCGCAAATTTCGATATAAATTTTCAGGGCATAACGAAGCTGCATGGCGACAAAAACTGTTTCGCCTTTGTGACCAAGTTCGAGACAGTCATTCCAATCTGCTGATAGTCCACATGGTAATCCGTGAGCGCCGCTCCTCTCAAGATTAAATTCAATTGCTCGGCGCAAGTGACCGAGAACTGTCGCCTCGCCTTTATCGGAATATGGTAAAACTTTATCGTAAAATTTAATGTCACCTGTTTCTTTCACATAAGCAGGAATGGAATTGAAGAGCCACATACAATCATCGGAACGGTACTCTTTTTCATCCGGCATTTTTTCGTGTCCGGGTTTATGCGCAAAGGGTTTAACAACAGGCATCGCGCCTCCGGTAGAAACCTGACCGGTAATCATCAATTCAAGTCGTTTGCCGGCTTCTTCGGGAATTGTGTGAAGCACACCGAGTATATCCTGAACCGTGTCGCGGTAGCCGAGTCCGTCGCGTTCACCGCTGTAAACAAGGCTAGCGGCTCGTGACCAGGCAAATGTCATCAGGCAATTAAACGGACTCCACATATTGGTCATACTGTTGAATTCGGCATCAGGAGTTTCGACATACATTCCTTCAAGCTGTTCGTGCCAATATTTTTTTACTTTCTCAAACTCAATATGAATTTTTTTCAGATCTTGAAATTCATCCATTACTGCTTTGCCCTGAACGGCAGCCTTACCGATTCCCATGAACACAGCAATTTCTTTTGATTCACCCGGTTCAAGTTCAACATCCATTTGAAGAACGCCTACGCCATTATCACCAACGGCAATTGAGTTTTTGCATTCGCCGTTTTCAACAACAACAGGATTATTATAATTTCTGTAACTTCCCAAAAACACATCGCGATCTGTGTCGAACCCTGTAATTTTAGCGCCAACCGCGCCAAGAAATGTATGTTTATTGCCATCGTGATTTTGGAAATCACCTTCATCATCCCGCAACAAAACATTTATTCCGTGATCGATAATGTTATCTTCGACACTCATCGCAAGAATAAACTGCGTGTATTGCAGATTTATAAAATCCTGCCAGACATGCCAATTGTTCGCGTATTCAACAAATGAATATACTCGCAGATTTCTTTTCACCTTGTCATTGTTGGTTATTTTCTGAAGCCAGCATTCGAAATTTTTTCCAAGAGGAACAAAATATGTTGTTTCGGATTTAACTTTATCATATTCCGATTCGATAATTGTGTATGCTGTTCCATGACGACATACCGATTTATATTTGTCAAGCGGTTTGCCAACAGGCTGCCATGATGCCGACCAGTAATCTTTTTTGTCTCTGTCGTGAATGTAAAAATATCTCCCCGGTTGATCCATGGGAATGGCATTAAAACGAAGACGCATAAATCTTCCTTGCGCTGCGGATTGATAAAAGCTGTAACCGCCGGCATTGTTTGTTATGATCGCTCCGTATTCCGTTGAACCAAGATAATTACTCCATGACCTCGGTGTATCAGGTCGCTCAATTACATATTCTTTATTCTTGTCATCAAAAAAACCGTAACGCATTATTTATTTCCCTCCGTTTTATTCTAAATATTATCAGGCATTCCTGACGGCAATCATTAAAATACTTCCGAATTATTTTTTATATAATTAATTAATTCATCAACCTGAGTGAAAGCTATTGCCGTGCAAGTATCGGCAGCACCGTAGTATATGGCTATTCTTCCGGTATTTGCATCATATAAGTTAGCGCATGGAAAAGCGACATTATGAACGAACCCTTGTGTCTCATAAAGTTTTTCCGGAGTGAGAAGATAATCGCGAGTTCTATAAAGAACTTTACTTGGGTTATTGATATCAAGAATCACCGCGCCGAAACTATAAACAAATCCGTTGCAGGTTCCTGAAACACCATGATAAAATAACAGCCATCCTTCAGTTGTTTCAATTGGAATCGGACCCGCGCCGATTTTTGTCCCCTGCCACCAGCCTTGTCCACCTTTACCCATGACAAACTTGTGTTTTCCCCAATAAATAAGATCCGGACTTTCGCTTATAAAAATATCGCCGAAAGGTGTATGCCCGCTGTCACTGGGCCGGCTTAATAAAAAATATTTTCCATTAATTTTCCTTGGAAATAATACACCATTTCGATTAAACGGCATTAATGGATTTGGCATTCTGACAAATGTTTTAAAGTCTTTTGTATAACCCATTCCAATCGAGGCGCCCCTCAAATCATCACACCAGGTTACATAAAAAGTACCCTCAATATTAACAACCCTTGGATCATAGGCATAACTTGTTGGATCAGGCTTGCCGTTTTCATCAACCCATAAAATCGGATCTGGACCGATTTCCCAATGAATTGCATCTTTGCTTTTCCCGGAGAATAATGTCGCCCTCCCGTTTTTTTGATCAGCTCTGAAAACTCCTGCAAATTCACCATCTTTCGGAACAACCGCACTATTATAAATTCTCGCTGCTTTAGGAATGGGATTCCAGTCAAGAATCGGGTTACCGCTATATCGCCATATTACGTCAGTATTATTTTTTGCTTTGTCTTCCCAGGGTATATTCGGCAATTCTCCGCCAATTATTAATTTGCTCATTTTATCCTCATGAATTTTTCTCTTATTAAGTTAAAAACCTGCCGGTGTTTTTATCCGACAGGTTTAAGAAATCAGAAAGTATTTGTAAAATAATTATTCCATGATATCTTCACCACATTCTTTTCTTCTCTGTTGGAGATCGGAAGTTATCTCTTCAACTTTTTTATCCGTTAAGGGATAAAAGAATAATAATGCTGTAGCAAGCACACCGAAAGCTGCAGGTATAATACTGAATAATGCAACAAGTCCGTCGAGGCTTTCAATTGACTGCTCAACATTCGGTTCAAATCCAACAGACGACATCAAAGTAAGAGCAACATAAGCGCCAAAAGCCCATCCGAATTTTTGTGACATTGTTGAGGCAGAGAATATTAATCCTGTTGCTCTACGTCCGCGTTTCCACTCAGCATAATCAGCGGTATCCGCATACATCGCCCATAACAATACGCTTAATGGTCCGCCGGTTATAGATCCCGTAATCTGAAAGAAAAATATTAATCCAAGTTGTTCGGGAGTAAGGAAAAAAAGAATTCCCGTGCTGAAAATTGCTACGGCGAAAATAATGTAGAAGGCTATTTTTTTTCCGACTCGTCGTGCAAACATACCTACCAGTAATACTCCGATAAAAGATGAAATTTGTCCTACAGTATTATATGCTGAAGCCAGAGCATTAAAATCATAAGAGCCTGTTCCCAAGAAAGGAATTGAAAGTTCCTGTGTGCCGACTACATACTTAAAATAATGCACGGTAACGCTGCTTCTTACGGCAACGAATAAAATAAACGTGATTGTTGTAGCCAATAAAATCAACCATGGCACATTTGTAACCAGTTCATATAAATCTTTTTTGACGGAAGATTTTTGGGACTTTGGAGGTTGAACTCTTTCCTTAGTTCCCTTAAATGCAATCAAGAAAAATATAATTGCGAGGATACCGTAAATTATAAAAGTTTTTTGCCAGCCAGTTGATTCATTACCGCCACCGAGCTCCTGAACCATGGGGAGTAACGTTGCCGATACAATAATTCCCGCGGCGAAAGCAAATAAAAACTTGAAAGATGAAACAGAAGTTCTCTCGTTTGAATCGGGTGTGATAACACCAAGCAAGGCTGTATAGGGAATATTAATCGCAGTGTATAACATCATGATTAAAATAAAAGTAACATACGCCCAGATAATTTTACCTTCTAAGTCAAAATCAGGCACGGTAAAAGTTAAGACCCCAACAAACGCAAAAGGCACACACATCCATAATAAATATGGTCTGAATTTTCCCCAGCGGGTTTTTGTTCTGTCGGCGATTATTCCCATCAACGGGTCATTCACGCCATCCCAAATTCTGCTAACCAGAAACATCGTTGCCGCAACCCCGGCAGGAATGAGAAAAACATCAGTGTAGAAATAAGTAAAATATAACATGAAAGTCTGCCAGTATAAAACCGAAGCGAGGTCTCCGAATCCATAGGAGAATTTCTCTTTAAAAGATAATTTGTGAACAACTTTACTCATTATGTCTCCCTGCAATTATGCCAAAAATTATTTTCAAAATGTGTACTCAAACTTTCTGGTGGTGAAAAATCAGAAACTCACGATGCGAGTATTCAGTTATTTTCTGAAAAATTTTATGTCCAATACATTGAATCAGCATAGTTTTTGCTAAACAGAATTTGCAAAAAATGTACCATTCGACCATAAATATTAACTCCAATAAAAACATAGATTATGCCCATTTTGAGCATAATCCATAAACATAGAAAACACGGAAAGATTTACTCGTTACAAATACATTATCAAATTGATGTACTCTTTATCATTTTGATAACATGCAAATAGAAGATAAAAGCCTCTGGACACGACAGAACTAAGATGCAAATCATGTATTTCCTGAATATTTTCTTCACGTTGGAAAAAATCTATGACAGAAATTGACATTTAGAACAAAATTCTTTTTATTAAATCGTTTCAATTTTTTCTGAACTTGGTGAATTAGAAAGGATCGTTGAATAGAATTTAAACTTTAAAGATAAATTGCCTCAGTAACCTGACCCATTCCGAAACAAATCCCTATCGATACTGTGTTAATCGATAACGTGGTAGAGATTGATCTGAAGTAAAGGTGTGAGCTACAGACTTTAAACGCGAGACCAGCAATTATTGCATGAATAGACAAACAAAAATACACAGGAAAAAAAATGAGTTACCTAACTTCGCTATTTAATATTGAGGGAAAGATCGCTTTGTTGACAGGCGGCGGCGGAATTCTCGCCGGTGAAATGGCAAAAGGTTTTGCCTCGGCTGGCGCAAAAGTAATTTTGCTCGATATTAATGAAAACGCTGCAAAACAAAAAGCTGTTGAACTTTCCGGAAACGGATCAGAAGTATCAGGCATGAAATGTAATGTTCTGGATGAAGATGATTTGAAATCAGTTCATGAAAATATTTTAAAGAAATACGGTCGCATCGACATTCTTGTTAACGCAGCAGGCGGTAATATGTCTGGCGCTACAATAGGAGTCGATCAGAATTTCTTTGATTTAAAAATGGAGAATTTTAAAAGAGTAACCGATTTGAATCTGAACGGTACTGTTCTTCCGACTCTGGTTTTTGGAAAAACCATGGCTGAGCAAAAAAGCGGCTCAATCATAAATGTTTCTTCAATGGCTTCTTACCGGGCAATTACACGAGTAGTCGGTTATTCTGCTGCAAAAGCTGCAATTGATAATTTCACCCGTTGGTTATCAGTGGAATTAGCATCAAAATTCGGAAGCGGAATTCGAGTGAATGCCATCGCCCCCGGATTTCTGATTACCGAACAAAACAGAACTCTGCTGACTAATGAAGACGGCTCTCTGACGCAAAGAGGAATTGATATTCTAAACATTACCCCTTTCAAAAGATTCGGAGAACCTTCAGAATTAGTTGGAACTGTAATCTGGCTGGCAAGTGACGCAGCTAAATTTGTTACAGGTGCAGTAATTCCGATTGACGGCGGATTTAATGTTTTCAGCGGTGTATAAATAAATTTTCCCCAGTTAGAAGGATAAACAAAATGGCTTTGGAACAAACCTGGAGATGGTTCGGACCTAAAGATCCTTACACATTAAAAGAAATTAAACAAACCGGTGCAACCGGAATTGTTACCGCGCTTCATCAGATACCTGTTGGTGAAATTTGGTCCATTGATGAAATTATGAAACGAAAAAAAATGATAACCGACGAGGGCATGACATGGTCTGTTGTAGAATCTGTTCCGGTTCATGAAGATATTAAGAAACGTAAGAATAATTACAAAACTTATATCGAAAATTATAAAAAGACTATCCGAAATCTTGCGTACTGCGAAATTACAACAGTCTGTTATAACTTTATGCCTGTGCTTGACTGGTCCAGAACAAATCTGAAAGTTGAATATTTTGACGGAGCGATTACTACAAAATTTGATGCGAATATATTCACCGCATTCGATCTTTTTATTCTCAAAAGAGAAGGCGCCGAAAATTGTTATTCTCCTGAGCAGATTAAGAAAGCTAAAGAAGTTTTCGATTCGATGACCCGGCAGGAAATTAATAGTCTGACAGATACAATTTTACTTGGACTTCCCGGTTCATTAGAAGCCTTGACAATTGATGAATTTAAAAATGCTCTTAATGAGTATGCAGAAATTAACGAAGAGCAATTGCGGGAAAATCTTTTCCATTTCATAAAAGAGGTTGTTCCGGTCGCAAAAGAAGCCGGCGTATTAATGGCAATTCATCCTGATGACCCGCCATGGTCGCTGCTTGGTTTACCCCGCGTTGTTGGCAGCAAAGAAGATGTCAAAAAAATTCTCGGTGTAATTGATTCACCATCAAACGGATTAACTTTATGCACGGGCTCTTTTGGCGCGGGTTACAAAAATGATCTTGTTGATATCACAAAAACTTTTGCTGACAGGATTAATTTTATTCACCTGAGAAATCTTACGCGCAATGCGGACGGTGATTTCATGGAAGCATATCATCTTGACGGCGACATCGATTTATATGAAGTGATGAAAGCACTTTTACTCGAACAGAAACGAAGAGCGGAGAGCGGCAGAAACGATACAAAAATGCCCATGCGTCCTGATCACGGTCACCTTATGATACCTGAAATGGAAAAGGAAGGAATTTATCCCGGTTACTCTTTATTAGGAAGAATGAGAGGACTATCGGAATTGCGCGGATTACAGTTGGGAATTATCAAATCACTTGGAATATAATTGAGGTATATAGAAATGAAAGCAGTAACATTCGGCGAAATTATGCTGAGATTAGCTACACCTCAGCATTTAAGATTTTCTCAGGCGACAAATTTTGAAGCTACTTATGGCGGTGGCGAAGCTAATGTAGCCGTATCGTTGGCTAATTTCGGAATTCCGGTTGAATTTGTTTCGAGAATTCCGAATAATGACATTGGTGAAGCCTGTTTGATGGATTTAAGAAAATACGGAGTCGGTATAAAACACATTATCAGAGGCGGCGAAAGATTAGGAATTTATTTTCTTGAAAAAGGAGCTGTAAGCCGCGCGAGCAAAGTTGTTTATGACCGCGCGTATTCTTCCATAAGTCAGATTGAAAAAGGAATGATTGACTGGGACAATATTTTTGAAAATGTCTCATGGTTTCACTGGACGGGAATAACACCCGCAATTTCGCAAGGCGCCGCAGATGTCTGCCTCGAAGCAATCAAAAAAGCGAATGAGAAAGGTATCACTGTTTCGTGCGACCTGAATTACAGAAACAAGTTATGGAAATACGGAAAATCAGCAAAAGAAATTATGCCTATGCTTGTTGAAGGTTGCGACGTTGTTCTTGGAAATGAGGAAGATTCCGAAATGGTTCTCGGAATCAAACCTGAAGGAGTTGATGTTAAGACCGGTCATGTTTCTGCCGAGGCTTATCTTTCCGTATCAAAAGAAATCATGAAAAAATTTCCAAGGGTAAAAAAAGTTATCACAACGCTGCGTGGTTCAGTCAGCGCAGATCACAATACATGGTCGGGAGTTTTGTATAATGGTAAAGAACTTTTCCATGCTCCTTCTTATGATATCACACATATTGTTGATCGTGTAGGAGGCGGTGATTCATTCATGGGAGGACTAATTTACGGTTTGCTGACTTATAAAAATGATGATCAGAGAGCCCTGAATTTCGCGGTTGCCGCTTCTTGTCTTAAACATACAATCAGCGGTGATTATAATCTCGTTACTGTCGGTGAAGTTGAAAAATTAATGGAAGGCGATTCTTCAGGACGTGTTTCAAGATAACTTCCGACTAATTATTTTTTCAAAAAATATTTTATAACCCGGATAACCTTCCGGGTTTTTTAATCACCTTAACAATTGCCAAAATTATTCTCAGACATTTTTTCCTTATTTTCATATCCTGTGAATGAAATATTCTGAATTTGTTTCTGTTTTGTTTTGTTATCTCAATAAAAAGGAACTGACAAAAAATGAAATGCAGCATACTTTCTCTCTTTTTATTATTAATTACTATCAGTTGTTCTGGTAATCTTCAAAAGGATGAATTTAGTCTGGACAACTTACATAGTTACGCACAATCTGAATTCCCCGATGGATACTACCTGATATTTAATAGTGACACTTCTTATGCAGTGTGCACTAACAAAAAGCTATCTCAACTCCCCGGCTCATTTCGATTTCTGATTTACAACTTATCGGAATCGATGAATATTTTTTCGGATGTTGTTACAAAAGGTAAATTAGAATGGATAAGTAAATACGAGATTAAAGTTTATGAAGAGCCTGGAATTATAAAAGGTGATGTAAATGAAAATACGGATCATGAATATATTTATAATGTCCTGAGAAATAAGAAAACCAAAAGTTCTTCCAAATCCCTTTCGGAATAAAATAAAACGGAGGCAAATTGAATAAAAAATACTTTGTAACAATAACAGTACTCATTTTTGTATCACTGACTTTTTTTCTGTTAGTGAGTCCCGGAGTCAAAGAAGAAAGAAGTTACAAACCCCGCGAAAATAACAAGGTTGTTAAGGGTAATAAAAAAGAATTCTCACGGAGAAAATCTCTAATAAAAGGATATTCAAAAAAAGATAACCCCAGAGCTTTTTTTGAATTCCACCGTGAAATAAGAACAGCAGATGATGAGCTTCAGCCAGGTTACAAAGTAAACTATAAAATTACCGAACTGACAAAAGCTGTTAGATATTCAAGAAGTCTGAAAAAATTTACTCCGCTAAACTGGATCGAACGCGGTCCGGGAAACGTTGGCGGTAGAACTCGCGGAATTGCTGTTGACCCTGACGATCTCTCACTCAACACCTGGTATGCCGGTTCTGTAAGCGGCGGCGTTTGGAAAACGACTAACGCCGGACAATCATGGATTGACTTAACTTTTGAACTACCAAATCTTGCAACAAGCACTATTGCCGTTGCGCAATCAAATCCGAATATTATTTACGTGGGAACAGGTGAAGGATTCGGCAACATCGACCAGATTGACGGAAGCGGAATATGGAAATCATCAGATAAAGGAAACTCATGGGTTCAATTGCAGTCTACATCAGATAAAACTCAATTTCAAAATATTACACGGCTCATTGTTAATCCGAGCGATGAGAATAATGTTGTTGTTTCGGCAACCCCGGGGGGTAATATCAGCAGTAATGAATCAGCAATTTTCATAACAACAGACGGTGGAATTTCCTGGAATAAATCTTATTCCAATTTATCTTCAGTTGAACAAATTATTGCCAATCCGAAAAATTTCCATACTCAATACGCGACAGTTAACGGTACCTCGGTAATAAAATCTTTTGACGGCGGAATAAACTGGACTGAATATTCAAATGGTCTGCCAATCGACGACTTATACCGAATGGAAATTGCCATTTCACCTACCGATACAAACAGATTATATCTTTCGTGTCAGAGCTTTGAAGCAGGTTCAAAATTGTTTATCACAACGAACGGCGGAAATGACTGGTATCAAGGTAATGATGAAAATAATTATGACTGGCTTCAACAGCAAGGCTGGTATGATAACACAATTGCCGTTCATCCTTTTGACAAAAATATTGTTTACGTCGGGGGAATAAACCTTTGGAAAATGGAAATAGATGAATCCATTCAATCGGAAAATTTAGTCGTTAGTACGGAAATTAATAACCTTTATGATTTTTGGGAG
>CAZEXO010000031.1:1879-10462 GCA_964516545.1 uncultured Melioribacteraceae bacterium | reverse complement strand
TGACGGAGGATTTATCGGTGAGAATTTTTTGGGTTCGACGGATATTACACCTGAAGATTATTCTTCAGTGGAAGTGCGATTTGGTCCTGGAAGAAATCAAAAGGCTCATCGATTTTTCAGAGATGAGGATGACAACTACATTTATCGTGATTATGTTACTGTTCCCTTCGAAGTCTGGGATACTGATCACAACAGACAATTAATGATTTCATTCAGAGATTACGAGGATAACGGAATATTCGATTTTCAGGAATCTTCACTCTTAAATGATGAAATCGACAGAGAATATATTTTCATTTCATCGGTTAATTACAATTCGACATCGAACCCAAACATTGCTGCTGAGAATGGAATGCTGTATAAAAATATTTTCTCGTTATGGGCAACAGCTCCCGAAGGAGCCGGTAATATTGACTTTAATTCCGTTCCAACTTCTTCATACAAAATTGTATGGGGAACAAAGTATTACTTTGATATTACGGTAAATCATCTGACTGATTCCTATCGTGATTTTGACGGATTGAATGAGCATGTTCATGTCGATCATCATAATCTTACGCTTGTTCCTATGAATATTCAGTCGCAAACTTTCAGACTGATTAATGGTAATGATGGCGGAATCTGGTATTCTGATGACGGTGGAGAAACTTTTACCGGAACACTAAACGCGTATAATACAAGTCAGTTTTACGGAGTTGATAAAGCAAACAATCATGACGCCTATATCGGAGGCACTCAGGATAATGGTTCTTTTATTTCTCCGGAAAACCCCGAAAGAATCACTGGCTGGTATCAAGCCCCGAGCGGAGATGGTTTTGAGGCAGTCTGGAATTATCATGATACTAATAAATTAATGGAATCATCTCAGTTCAATTCAATTTACAGAACAACAGACCTGGCAAATAATTGGTCTCACTCACTTACGCATGGACTAAGTGATTACGGATCAGGTAATGCACCTTTCTTTACAAAATTGGCAGATTCAAAACAAGATCCCGATTTGGTATTTGCAGTTGGAAAATCAGGCGTTTGGCGAACCGATGATTTCGGAAATTCCTGGACAGTTATTCCTATAACTCATTCAGGATGGGACGGTACTTCAAGCTTCACACAGATAAAAATCTCTCTTGCTGATCCGCAGTATGTCTGGACAGGCTCGCGTCTTAACAATTCCACACCTCTTTTACTCTCAACAGACGGCGGACTTACATTCAATCAATCGGGTTTATTTACGGAACGAAACATGGGAAGACTTACAGGCTTTGCTACTCACCCTGTTGATCCGAATACGGCGTATGCGCTTTTCTCCTTTTCAGGTTATCCGAAAATTCTTAAAACTACTAATCTGGGACAATCGTGGAATGATATTTCCGGTTACGGTTCTGCATCAACAAGTTCAAATGGTTTCCCGGATGTAGCAGTTTATTGTTTGTTAGTTATGCCTTATAACACAGATATAATTTGGGTTGGAACAGAAATAGGTTTATTTATTTCAACGAACGGCGGCGCTACATGGAGTTATTCCGATAACGGAATTCCGGCTGTGGGAATTTGGGATATGGTGATTGTTAACAACGAAGTTGTTGCCGCCACTCACGGACGCGGTGTCTGGACTGTTGAACTCCCCGAACTGAATGAATATGAACCTCTGCAAATTACACGTTCGCCCCGTCTCCTTGGATTAACTCAGGGTGTCTCCGGTGCAAATATTTTGATTAATCTTCCTGATCTTTATGATTCCACTGTAGTTCTTGTTAATGAAAATGTTTTTATGAGATATGGAAATCTTGCTCAGGGAGACATAAGTTTAATTTATCCCGTTCAAGGTCAGATGGATATTTCGGCTCAGGTCATCTCATATAAAAATAGTAGAATCTATAAATCCGTAAGACAGGAAAAAAACATTATTCAGTTAGCAGAAATTGTTAACAGTTATGAAAGCAACTTCAATGAAAGACGCGATGATTTCATGGGAGAAGGTTTCTCCATTACCAACACAGTGAGCGGCTTCTCCGATTATGCAATTCATACAGCGCATCCTTATGCCGATGTTACAGAACTTCAGTATGTTCTCAAATATCCTATTCGTGTTGCCTCTATGAATGCAACAATAAAATACAAAGATATTGCACTTGTTGAACCCGGTGATGAAGGATCGACATACGGACAGTCGGGTTTTTATGACTACGTCGTTTTGGAAGCCTCTAAAGACGGTGTTAATTGGCTACCGCTTAAAGATGGCTATGACTGCCGGTATAACTCCGACTGGCTGAACACATACATAAATAATTCGATGGTTGATGAATCACTTTTCATTGAGCATAATATTAATATGCTTGATACATTCAGCCCAGGCGATGAAATAATATTAAGATTCCGATTGTTAGCCGACGCAAGTGTTAACGGATGGGGCTGGGCGATAAAAGATATTAAAATTCAGGAGAACAATACTTCCGTGGATGAATCTTCATCTATTCCGGTTCGTTATTCTCTGAATCAAAATTATCCAAACCCCTTTAATCCGGTTACAACAATAAAGTTTGATTTGCCTGAAAACGGTAAAGTCAGTCTGCAAGTATTCAATTTACTTGGTGAAGTTGTTGCTACTTTAGTAAATGAAGAATTAAACGCGGGCAGATACAGCTATCAATTTAATGGAACCGGATTAGCAAGCGGAATATATTTTTACAGGATGAAGAGCGCGCAATTTTCAGATGTTAAAAAATTAATTCTCCTGAAATAATTTTTCTAGAATTGATCGCAAATAAATGCTCTCACAACTGAGAGCATTTATTTCCTGAACTTTTCTTTTTCTATTTTCTGTTTCAGGGATGAATACTGGATTTAGAAAATATGTAAGATAAACTTTTACTGTAGTCAGATTTATTTTTAACAAAACCGGAGGCGGAAAAACTTATGAAGATCACTGACATAAAAGGTAAAGTTACATTAAATAACGGTGTTGAAATGCCGTACATTGGATTAGGCGTGTTTCAGGTGCAGGATGGAACGGAAGTAATTAATTCCGTGAGTCATGCATTAAAACATGGTTACCGCCATATTGATACGGCTTCTCTTTATGGAAATGAAAAAGGTGTAGGTGAAGCTGTAAAAAAATGTGGAATCCCGAGAGAAGAAATTTTTATTACAACAAAAGTCTGGAATTCCGACCAGGGCTATGACAAAACTCTGAAAGCTTTTGATTTATCGATGGAGAAACTATCACTCGATTATCTTGATTTATATCTTGTTCATTGGCCGGTAAATGGGAAATACAAAGAAACCTGGAAAGCACTTGAAGAAATTTATAATCAGGGTAAAGTCCGGGCAATCGGTATCAGCAATTTTTTAGAACATCATATTGATGACTTGCTGCAATCGGCTAATATAGTACCGGCAGTAAATCAAATGGAATTTCATCCCTATCTTATCCAGCAACATCTTTTTGATTATTGCCTTGATGTTGGCATCAGGTATGAGGCTTGGAGTCCTTTGATGCAGGGAAATTTTTTAAACGATACTACATTACAAAGTCTTTCGAAAAAATACTCAAAAAATGCCGCTCAGATAATTCTCAGATGGGATTTGCAGAAAGGTGTAATCACTATCCCTAAATCAATAAGGAAGGATAGGATAATTTCCAACGCGGATATTTTTGATTTTGAAATCTTAGATTCAGATATGAGGTTGATCGACAGTTTAGATAAAAATTTTAGGTTCGGAGCCGATCCTGCTAATTTTAATTTTTAGGTAAATACTCTTCCGTTCTATCAATGAATTCAGAATAAGAATGAAATTTTTCCAACGGGAAAAAAATCTATATTCAAGAAAAATTCTGCCGAAACCACGCTAAATTTTCTCTTCAAAATTTCGATAATAACCTACGGAATTCTACGTATACTGAAACAGGGAGACATGTATGAAGAGGGATTTTTCACTATTACTATTATTTTTCTTTAATATAATTCTTTTTTCGCAAAACAATAATCTTAAATTCACTCACCTTACAACAGATGATGGTTTATCTCAGTCAAACGTAAAAGTGATTTACCAGGATAAACTTGGATTACTATGGATAGGCACTTTCGATGGATTAAACAAGTACGATGGATACAATTTCATTGTTTACAAATCTGATCA
Organism: uncultured Melioribacteraceae bacterium; assembly: GCA_964516545.1. Taxonomy (GTDB): domain Bacteria; phylum Bacteroidota; class Ignavibacteria; order Ignavibacteriales; family Melioribacteraceae; genus JAHISV01. The sequence goes on along the minus strand of CAZEXO010000031.1, from coordinate 6,322 downwards.
CACCGATCCTAACAGTCTGAAAAGCAATTCAGTGTCGGCAATTTATGAAGATGAAGATGGATTATTATGGTTGGCAACCGATGTAGGCATTTGTTACTACGACAGAAATACAAACTTGTTTACTTCTTTCGCCGATGAAACAAAATACCCCAAAGGTATTGTGAACGGAGAGGTCGTTGGAATAGCAGGCGACAAAGAGAATAATATCTGGTTCGCAACGAATTTAGGATTAGTCCTTTATGAAAAAACAAAACAAACCTTTACTGAATTCACTCATAAGCCAGGTATCTCAGGGAGTATAAGCGGTACAAATGTAAAAGCTGTTTACTGTGATTCTAAAGGAAACATCTGGGCGGGAACATCCGACGCCGGATTGAACAAATTAAACAAAGACGGAAAAAGTTTCACAAAATTTTCTCTTCAGGATAACGAAGAACAGATATTAAACAATTATGAGATCAGAGTTATTACAGAAGATACACAAGGTAAACTGTGGGTGGGAACCTACGGACACGGATTAGCTTACCTGAATTCCATTGAGCATGATAAAGGTCCGCTAAAATCTTTTTCCAATATCGCCGATGACAACTCAAGCATCAGCAGTAATTTAGTTTTATCGTTATATCCCGATGAAACAGGGTTGTGGATAGGAACTGACAACGGCGGAATAAATTTTCTTGCTCGTAATTCAAACACATTTTTAAGATATCAGAATAATTCCGATATAGCTACGAGTCTCAATAACAATTCCATTTACTCCATTCTTAAAGATGACGCCGGCGATCTTTGGTTTGGTACTTTTGCCGGCGGAATAAATTACGTCAATACTACGAATCAGGAATTAAACTGTTACAGAAAAATGCCTGGTAATACACAAAGCCTTTCATCAAATACCGTGAGAGACTTTGCTGAAGATAAAAACGGTAACATCTGGATAGCAACCGACGGCGGAGGTTTGGATTGTTTTGATTTAGCGACTTCCACTTTTACTCATTATAACACCTCCAACTCCAATCTGGTCAGAGACGCTGTACTTACTGTTTATATTGATAAAAACGACAGGCTTTGGGTAGGAACATGGGACGGCGGATTAAGCAATTTCAATTTCAACACGCGTTCCTTCACTGCTTACACAAAAAACAATTCATCAATTTTATCAAACAATGTTTTCGATATTGATGAAGATAACGACGGAAACCTATGGTTAGCAACTACTGACGGAGTTGTAAAATTCAACCCGGAAGATAAATCATTTGCCTCTTATACCGTCGAATCATCAGGTCTGATTAATAATCATCATGAAGTAATTCTTGTGGACAGCAAGGGTAATATTTTGGCCGGCTGCACTCAGGGTCTTCATGTAATTAATCCAACTACCGGAAAAATAAAATCATATGTCTCCGACGCGAATGATCAGGAAACATTAAGCACAGGATTTATTACCGCTCTTTATGAAGAAAGCCCTTCCACTTTATGGATAGGAACAATTAATGGACTTAATAGACTTGAAACATCCAGCGGAAAAATAAAAAAATATTACGAACAGGATGGTCTGCCGAATAATTCTATCAGAGGAATTCTTGGCGACAGGAACAACAACCTGTGGATAAGCACTAACAAGGGTTTATCAAAATTCAACATCAAAAATGAGACTTTTAAAAACTACTCCAAACTTGATGGCACTCAGGGAAACGAATATGTGATCAATAGTTGTTTTGCAACAGAAGGAGGCAAATTACTTTTCGGTGGTGTTAACGGATTTGATTTTTTTAATCCTTCAGGCGTTATCGATAATAATTATATACCCCAGATCGTTTTAACTGATTTCCAGATTTTTAATAAATCAGTTAAGCCGGGTCAAGAAAATTCTCCGCTTTCTGTGGACATAAGTATAACAGAAAAGATTGTCTTGTCATATCAACAATCTGTTTTTTCTTTCGGGTTCACTTCTCTGAACTTCAGGTCTTCGGAAAAAAATCAATATGCCTACATCCTTGAGGGATTTGATGAAGAGTGGAATTATGTTGGAACAAACAGAACCGCCTCCTATACAAATCTGGATCCTGGTGAATATGTTTTCAGGGTTAAAGGCTCTAACAGTGATGGAATATGGAATGAAGAAGGTACTTCAGTAATAGTAATTATCGAGCCTCCTTTCTGGGCAACGTGGTGGTTCAGATCACTGGTTGTTCTTTCAATCGCCTTCTTGATTTATTATTTGATTCAGAGAGCAAAAGAAAAAAGAAAATCTCTGGAAGAAATTAATGAAAAGCTCGCGAACGAAATTACAAATCATAAAGTAGCGGAAGAAGAAAAATTACGATTAGCTGAAGAAGCCCGCCTCAAAGATGAGGAGACAAAAAATAATCTGCGCGAGCAGCAGGAATACCTCCAGAAAGGATTTGATTTATTATCAGAGAAAATGGAAAAGCTTTCTGAAGGAGATCTTGAAGTACAAATTCAGATTGACACGAACGATTCATTCGCGAGATTATATGAAGGTTTTAACAAGGCAGTGGCAAATTTCCGGGGAATCATTTCAAATCTTACTGACGCTATAAAATCAACCGCGGCTGCAAGCGATCAGATAAATGTTACTGCTGAAAAAATATCTGAAGGGACTTCTTCCCAAAGCGCCAGGTCAGACGAGGTTGTGGATTCAGTTGAGCAGATGACATTCGCTATTAATGACAGCAGCAAAAACAGCGAGAAAGCGGCTCAGGCTTCCATTGAAGCAAAAACGATTGCTACTGAAGGTGGAAGCGTGGTTAAGCAAACTATCGAGGCTATGAAAGAAATAAACTTAGTTGTAAACAACGCTTCAGTCATTATCAAAAAACTTGGCGATAGCAGTAATAAAATCGGCGAGATAATCGGACTAATAGATGACATTGCCGATCAGACCAACCTTCTTGCTTTAAATGCTGCAATTGAGGCTGCACGCGCCGGTGAACACGGACGTGGGTTTGCGATTGTCGCTGATGAAGTCAGAAAATTATCTGAAAGAACAACCTCAGCGACGAAAGACATAACCGTAATGATAAAACAAATACAGAAAGACTCCACCGGTGCGATTGAATCAATATCATCCGGTTTGTCCAAGGTTGACAGCGGAAGATTATACGCCGAAGAAGCCGGAGTATCGCTTGACAGGATAATAAAGTCGGTTACACAAGTTTCTGAAGTTATTGATCAGGTTGCAGCCGCAAATGAAGAACAATCCGCAAAAGCTGAACAGATAAAACAAAGCATTATCTTAATCAGCGATGTGTCGAAGGAAAATGCTACAGGAGTTGAACAGGTTACAACCGCGATCGATGAACTACGCAGATTAACTCTCGGACTTGAAGAGTTAGTGAATAAATTTGAATTAGGAAACGGCTATAAGCAGCTAAATGCAATCCATGAAAATAATTTACTGAAAAACTAAATTAATCTTTCCGTAATGTTTGAAAAATTAAAACGGCAGTAAAAAAATACTGCCGTTTTTTTACCATTGAGGTTTAATTCCGGGTGCGCAGGGAAATCTTAAGTTCATGAAATATTCAAGAGATTTTTCGGGTTTCTCGAATCCATCCGGAATCGGTTTTCCCGAGAATGTTTGAAAATAGATCACACAGGCATCGCGCCACCATTTTGCTTCATCTCCCTGGATTTTTAACAACATTTTCACCTGTTCGAATCTTTCATCATCAATTTTACCTTTTTGTTCATCCCATACTTTTTGCATTTCAAAAACCGCTTCTGTCCCCTGATAATATCGGGTTACTAATTCATCCCATAAAGTTTTGTCGGATTTAGTTTTATAATCCCATGGTACATGATGAAACCACAATAGAAACTCTTCTGGACATGTTTCAAGGTTCTCAAAGCGTTTCGCAACTTCGGGGAAATATTGACTTAAAGCGTCGCTCCCCGTTGATGTACGATTAAATCCAATCCCGTTATTGTTTGCTTTATGATAATAAACTGAAGTCCAGTCATCTCTGTTTTTATCTTTTATCCAGGGCGCCGGGCCATAATGATGATCCCAACCCATTATGTGATGAAGTCCCAAAGGCGTCATATAATTAACTGTATTCTCGCGTGAATCCATCATAACAGACTTGAGTGAGTTAACAAAATTTTCATCATTTGTAAATGTCATTTTTAACCATTCATCAGCGATCGCTTCAGATGATAACTCATGATTCCATGCAAGTCTGCCGAATGCATACCAATTTGATTGACCGAATAAATGTCCTGTCCAATTTCTGTCAGTACCAATGTTTGCAACTCCTGCCATAGCAGTGTATTGATAATTATGAAGTGAACCGTCAATAATTTTTGCAACTGAAGACCCCTCCCCTTTTGCATAAGTATCGGAATCAAGACATTCCTTGAATAATGGCGCAAGATAAACAAGGTGAGTTGCCTGCCCCAAATATTCCTGAGTAATTTGTA
>CAZEXO010000031.1:0-1869 GCA_964516545.1 uncultured Melioribacteraceae bacterium | reverse complement strand
AATTCCGGCATTAACGGGGTTTCAGGAAAAGCGCCGAACATGGGATGGAAAGGCTCGCGCGGTTGAAAATCAATCGCTCCATTCTTTAGTTGTAAAAGAACATTTTTTCGGAATTTTCCATCAAGAGGTTTAAATTCTTTATATGCCTGTTTAGCTCTGTCATCTTTATCATCAGCACTGTAAACAAAAGCTCTCCACATGACTATTCCTCCAAAAGGTTCCAGCGCCCGGGCTAACATATTTGCGCCATCCGCATGCGTTCTTCCATAATCCTGTGGACCCGGTTGTCCTTCAGAATTAGCCTTGACAAGGAAACCTCCGAAATCCGGGATGAGCGAGTAAATTTCTTTTACTTTTTCATTCCACCATTTTTGAACTTCCTCATCTAACGGATCAGCAGTTTTCATTCTGCCTATTTCCATTGGCGCACTGAAACGTGCAGTTAAATAAACTTTAATTCCGTAAGGACGAAATAAATCTGCAAGCGCTTTTACTTTTGTAAGATAATATTCGGTAAGTACGTGAGCATTAGAATTAACGTTGGTGAGAACAGTGCCATTTATCCCGATAGAGGCATTAGCTCTCGCATAGTCTTTATATTGAGGAATTATGTAATCAGGCAGTCTGTGCCAATCCCAAATCGAAAAACCAGCATAACCTCTTTCTGAAGTACGATCCAGATTATCCCAGTGATTTAATATTCTCACCTGAACTTTTGGAGCAGATTCGATGGAAATTTTTTTTATGCATTCATTTGTTTGTAGAAGTCTGAGAAAATGGAAAGTCCCGTAGAGTAACCCGATGTATTCATCCGCGGTTATTACAATAACATCTTTCTCTTCTATTGTGGATGAAAATATTCTGTATCCCTCGACACCGGTTGGTTTTAATTCGGATTTTATACCTGGGAATATTTTTTCAAGTTCTTCACCGCGACCTATTAATAATACTCCGTCATTTTCAATTTTTGTAAGATACTCAGGCGAAGTATTGAGAAGCCCGGCCAATCCAAGTTCAAGTTCTTCTTTAACAATCTCAAGAACCGGCGAATTTCCTGCAACCATTACTCCTTTAACTAATTCCTGATATTCAGCAAGCAGTTTTGAATCAGATATTTTGTCATACCTGAGCCATAAACGATAACCATCTTCCGCCCAAATAATATTGCTTAGAAAAAATGTGGTGAGCAATAAAATAAATATTTTTTTCATATCGGTTCCCGCAAAATTTAGATTCGGACACAATTTAAGAAATTCCTGTCATCTTTGCTCATTTCGAAAAGCGACTAATGAAGATCTCATTCTAAATTGTGATTCAATGAATAATTTCAATAAAAAATAATTGTAATTCCCTCACTGATTGTGTATTTTTGCAGCTAAAATATCCACAGATGAATATATCGGTAATTATTCTGGATATTTATACATTTATTACTTAACGCAGATTATACAGTAATCAACTACAATCGATTACATTGTTCCGGGAAAATTCTGATATCGGTAAATAAATTATTCTAAGTCATACAGTAGGGCAGACTAAGATACATACCGATAATATTCATCCAAAAAGTTTATGCACAGGGATTATGATGAGGGTTCTATTAACTGAAAAATTATTAGGATATAATCGTATGTGCAAAAACCCTGACCACAAGACCGATCATATCCGAAAAGTATAATTCTCTTTTCAACATTCTGGGTAAAGAAAAAATTACATTTAACGATTACCGTTAAGGAGGATCGAATGGATAACCGGAATTTATGCCTCAAATCTGCAAATGGAAAAATCTATTCTAATGGGTTGTATGATTCGCGTTTCGAACATGACAATTGTGGTGTAGGTTTTGTCGCCAGGCTTGACGGCAAGCCA
>CAZEXO010000030.1:0-25667 GCA_964516545.1 uncultured Melioribacteraceae bacterium | reverse complement strand
ATTCATCTCGGCTGAAAAATGTTTTATGTTTATCCAGGCAATTTTGAAAAATCTTCTGCCTGCATAAATTACAACCGGCGTGGTTAACACGAGAAGAATCTTATTTGTCGTATGGTGGTCAAATGTCCAGACTGATTTGAAAAAACTATATTCCATCAACATACTTATCAGAAATATCGGGATGGTAAATATTGCAGAAAGCAGAATATCTTTCTTCAAAGAATTTTCTTCTCTATTCTCAGTGGAATTTTTTATGCTTACCGATTCGTCTTCGTCAATCTGTTCGGTTTTAAGTTCGTAACCATATTTGTTAATTGCTGAGGCAATCTCTTCAATCGGAACCGTGTCTGTTTCAAAACTTACTTTTCCGGTGGCGAGATTCACGGAAATATTTTCCACGTTTTCAATTTTGCCAATGACTTTTTCAACGCGCGTTACGCAGCTCGCGCAGGTCATACCGCTTACCGGTAAATTATATTTTTTCATTTTTAGCCTTTCATCCGACTACTTTAAAACCGGCTTCTTGAATCGCATCGATTATCTCTTGCACGGTTACACTGGATTCATCAAAACGTACTTTTACAGAACCGATCGAAACTTCTTTTGAAGCAAGTTCTAAATTCTCTAATTCTATGTTGACTGCTTTAACGCAGTGCTGACATGACATTCCTGAAACTGTAAATTCTTTTGTAATCATGATATCTCCTATCGATTGATTGTTCAAAAGTAAAAATGAAAAAACAAAATATGTTACAAAATTTTAGAAATGTGTTACAGATTTTTAGGCGGGTTAATGATATGATTCGATGGAAATTAATTCAGCATGTCCAGTGGTTTTCGGAAGTTTGTAGTATTCTTTTTGAACTGAGTAATGGTCATCCCCGTTGTCTTTTTAAACTGGCTGGATAAATGGGGAAGACTGCTGTAGCCGAGTCTGTAAGCAATTTCAGCCAGCGATAACTCATCATATTTGATTAATTCTTTTACACGTTCAATTTTCTGAAGTATGAGATAATGTTCAATAGTGATTCCCTCGCAGGTTGAGAATAGAGCGCTGAGCGTTGAATAATCCCTGTCGAGGGATTTTGTCAGCAGTTCCGAAAGATTTGTTTTAACGGGTGAAGAGTTCATGTTGTAATGAACAAACTCGATAATTGTTTTTTTTATTTTCTCAATAAGTTGAGCTCTTTTATCCTCAATTAATTCAAAACCTTGTTCAGCAAGAATCCCGGCAATTTTTTCTTTTTGTTCCGCCGTGAGTGTATTCCGGATTTCAACCTCTCCGAGACTGATTGCCGATATTTCAATCCCAAGTTTTTCAAGCGAATCATTTACCGCTGTTATGCATCTGTTGCAGACCATATTTTTTATGAAAATTCTCTCGCTCATTTTTACGCTATAATATTCTTAAGGATTACAACACGAAATTCCATTATTAAGTTTTCCGTTACCTGAAATTGTTGAGCAGATTTTGTTTAGAATATTTTATTATTCTTCCCTAGTCGCGTTTAATGAATGGAGATCATCGTCATTACCATCGGAATATTTATCGAAAATATTATCATCAAGCGTGTGCAGGCTTTTGTTTTCTTTCTCTTTTTCTACCTGGGGTTTTTCAGATGATTGTTGTTTCGCAGCTGGGTTGAGGATATTTATTCTCTTGCTTAGTTCTGATTTCGAACTTGGCGGAGCGGTTGAGGAATTCTCCTTTTTTATATTTTTTTTTGATACGTCATGATCCTTCTGAGGATGTTTTTTTTCAACTTTCGGGTGCTCTTGTTTTTTTATCACGATATTTTTTTTTGGTTGAACGGCGTTCTCGTGAAGATCATAAAATTTCTGTTTATCTTTTTCATCCTCATTGTTTGATTTTCTTCTCACCTTGTAGGATACATAAGAAGAGATAATCGTAACAACAGTTATGATAAGAAAAATAATCAGGGCAGTATAGATAATCGGGATTAGTTCCATAGCAGATGTAAAAATATTAAAATTCCTCTTAGGCAACAACAAAAGAATGAAACAGCCGAGATGCTTTCAAAATCAATATGCATTTATTGTATAGTACTTTTGTTCATTATCTACAGAGTAAAAGTATAACGGATCAACTTTATTTAATTTATCCTTACTAAGTTCTCCGCCCGATTGTGAAGAACTTTTTGCCGACATATTAACAACTGTCAACCGTTCATTTTGTCTTTGATTGGAGTAGCGATTTTCGCTGTAATAAGTTCTGGTCTCGTAACCGGTTGAGTTTCCTGTTCTTCTATTTTCATTTTCCATACTAACACGTGTAATTCTGGGATAAGATTCAGCATATCTTTCTTTTTCAATATGCATGTTGTCGCGTGAATGTTTTTTATGTGTTCTGTGAGTTTTTGTTTGAACAACTACTTTTTTGGGTTCGGGATTAATTTGATTCGGGTAATTTGTACTATTCGAGGCTAATGCCAGGATTCTGTCTTCATTTCCTCTGTTCCTCATTTTTGAGGCGATGTAGGAAGCAGTAATAACAATCAGAATAAGTGCGGTTGTGATTAAAAGACTTAAATATATTATCGGTAAAAGTGCCATTCTTTCTCCATGTTCACTAGTACTCATGTTTTCAATTGTTATGCCATAAAAAATCCTTGAAATTCGTGCAAATTATAACACCTAATAAATAAAACTGAGATGCTGTGTCAATTTGGTACAGACCTGAATCTGGTTTTCCTGACTTTATAAATGATTTGTTTATCTACACTTATGACGAGTAAGTAATTGGAATTCCATACATTTTTTTATATCTTTTACGGCTCAATTATGATTAATTGTAATAATCGAGGATTTTAAGATGACCAAAGCCGACATTGTCGAAAAAATTGCATCCGGAACCGGGTTAACAAAACTCGAGACAGAAGCCATTGTTGAAGGATTTCTTAATACTGTTATTCATGCCCTCAGGGCGGGAAAAGGTATTGAAATCAGAGGCTTTGGAAGTTACAAAGTGAAGAAGAAAAATTCTCGTCAGGCTCGCAATCCGCGGACGGGTGAAAAAGTATTTGTTGAAGAACATTATGTTCCCGTTTTCAAATTCTCAAAGGATTTTAAACAAGCTGTTGATGAAGGTATGAAAAGTAATTCGAAAGGTGCGCTTGATTAATGATGGTAACCCGTAATAAATCTTTGATATGTGTCTCATGTGGTAAAGAATTAAAAAAAAGTGATAAATTTTGCCCGAATTGCGGGAGAAAAATTGATGCTCAGGCTAACGCCTCCGAGAATCAATCTGTTGTAAAGAAAGATACTACAGCTAAGGACAAAAATAAGTCGCAAATAAAAAGTATCCAAACAAAACATGTAGTTATTGTAACAGCGATTCTTGTTCTTTTTGGTTTTGTGAATCTTTTATTATCAGGAGTTTTTGACAATCCGGTGACTCCAGAACTTTCAGGAGCTGAAGTCAGTGATCCGCACAAGGGAATTGATATGTCAAAACTGGCGGAGATTAAGCAGGTAGAGCAAATCATTGAAGCTAATCCAAATGATACAAAATCTCTGCTGCATCTTTTGCATCTTTTAAAAGAAGCGGGGTTGACAGAAAAAGCAATCCTGAGTTATGAAAAATATATCAAACTTCAGCCGGATGATTACGCTACTCTGCTTGAATTTGCACATTTTTTGCATGATGATTCCAGATGGTCGAGAGCTGTTGAGATTTATGATATTTACCTGAAAAATGTTCCTTCGGATGTTGATGCAAGAGTTGACCAGGGAGTTTGTTACTTCAGCATGAAAGACTTTACGAATGCAATCAGAGTAATGGAAAAAGCTCTGGAATATGATAATAAACATCTGTTCGCTCATTTTAATCTGGGCGTAGTAAATCTGAATGCCGGTAATGTTGAGAAGGGAAAAGAATTGATGAGAAAGGTAACGGAACTCGATCCTGATTCGGAAATGGCAAAACAGGCACAGGAAATTATAAATAAGAATTAATTAACTAAGGAGGTAAATATGCCTTGCGGTAGAAAAAGAAAACGTCATAAAATGTCTACACACAAACGCAAAAAAAGATTAAGAAAAAACAGACATAAAAAGAAACTTAAATAATTTCTTTTAAGCCATCTTAGCTCAGTTGGTAGAGCAGCTCATTCGTAATGAGCAGGCCATCGGTTCAAGTCCGATAGATGGCTCTAAACAGCTAAGACATGCTTAGATTATCTGAGAGTTCTTTTGCAGTTTTTTCGATAAGTTTAGTAATAAAAACCCGGTCTCAAAATGAGCACTGGGTTTTTGTCTAATGAAGTGAAGAGATTATGTTTCAACCGCGCATCATCTTTGTTGTATTCAATCAACTGATGAATTTTAACATCAACCGTTTTATTTCACCTAATAAAAACCCTTTCACTTGCTCAAAACATTTGGCGTAACGCTTTCCATAATTGCGGGTCAAATGAAAGAGATTAACCCGACTAATTCGTAAATGTAAAATACATTTTGGTTATGTCTTTATTCTATTTTCGTTTTTTGTAAGCGTCCTTTCGATGTTCTACGGTTTTTAATACAGCACAAACATTATTTTCAATCAATCGGTATTCAAAAAATATACGATAAACTCCGGTTCTTATTCGATATTCATTTCTTCCTTTCAATTTTTTTACATCAAGATTAACAGACTCTTTTTTAATCTCGCAAGTTTCTTGTAAATGTTATTGGCTGATTCCTTTGGCAGCTTATACAATTGCTTTTCAAATTGAGCGGTTATAATAAGCTTCATTGTAAGTTGTGCTCTTTTGCGTAATCTTCAAAATCTCTATATCTGCCGTGTTTAATATCTTCATCAGCGGCTTTTAGATTCTCGATTGTTTTTTCGCTCAGTTCTTCATCTTCTATTTTAGCATTTTTTAATTTTTCAAGAAATTTCAAGTCGTTGTTTCTTTGTGCCAAATACTCCGCATAGTGTTCAAGACTGCTTAATTCAAGCGGTTCCAATTTTTCCACTATGGAAAATATTTTCTTTTTTGTTGCTTCTCTGTGCTTCCGGGTTATGGTTTGAGTCTGCATTCTAAAATTTTCCTTTTATCTGTTTTTACAATTTCTTTTTGTTTTTTTCTTGAGAATCTTTTCAATGTCTTTTTGTTCGACATCACTAATTGAGGGAACAGAATCTAACCGTAACTGAAAAGGGAATTCTTTGTGTAGAATAATATTGTTATAGAATAGACTGATTGTCGAGGAAATGTTTAATCCGAGTTCCTTTAATAAATTTTCCGCTTCTTTTTTTTGAGTGGAATTTATTCTCGTTGATAATATTACGTCTTTTGTCATTGTTCACAACTAATTTTATTTTGATGAAATGTAAGACGTTTGTTATGCATTTTCAAGTATGGCATGATAATTTTTGCCGGTTATTTGAAGGCTTCTTCTTAATGTTTTCATTCTAATAGTATGTTTTGATGGCAAATAGATAAGTAGAATCAGATGAACAAGAATCAGACAAATTACAGATGCCAATAACATTATATCTCGATAAGATGAAAAAGTAGATCTATTTTCTTTGTTCTGTTTTTCGTATTCCGAAAGGAACTTAATAGCCTCGTTTTTCTTTTTCTTTTTTGTCGAAACTCGTTTGATTTCGTTTCCAGATTCATCAAATATCTTGATGTAGTAAATTCCGTTTGAACGTTTGAAAAGTCTCATATAACCTCCCAAAAAATGTCCTTTCGATTGTAGTTTTGGGTATCAAAAACGGTATCACCTGATAAAAAGATTAGTTTTTTCTTAGCTCAGTTGGCAGAGCATCCCACTTCTGCTGTACGATAGATGTCTTGCATGATGAATATATCCTGAAGATTCTTTTTTGTTACTCTTCCTCAATTTGAGGATAAGCTTCTAATCCGATTTCCTGTTCCTTATAAAATATTCTTCGCGGCTCTTTCCAACTTTTTATTATTTCATAAGGGAAGTCCGGGAGAATTCCTTTTTTGGCTTTTAGCTTAGTGAGCTGACCGGCGCCGGTTAATATTTTTTCGTAATCATCCTGATTAAACCGGAAAGAAATTTTCTTTGTGGAAACTGTCTCGCGGATTAAATAATATTTGCTGAATTCATCAACAACAAGTGTTTCAATTTTATCTTTTTCCCATAAAACATCATCAACCTGAGTTTGTTCATTGTATTCCCGTTCAACATTTTCAAGTTCAACTTCAACCCATACCGGTTCGTCAGCGCTTATTTCGATATTGAGAATTTGCAGTAGCTGAGGTGGCGTAAAAGACATTCTTCCGATAATATTTCCCTCACTGCTCGAGTAAGAGATTATTTGCTTTACATCTTCAACATAGTAATCATTACTATAATAATCTGTTCTGAAAACAGTTCCGGGTCTGCCATTGGTACGTGGTGTTGAAAATGGTTTGAATCCTGTAAACACAGAGTTATTCGATGGTGAAGCGCTTTCAGTTATCACTAGATTTTGATCAGTTGAATCACTCTGGGCGAATGCATTTGCGCTGAATAAAGAGGCAAATGATAATAGTATTGTGAAGAATAAAAGTTTTTTAAATCGCATGATTATTCCCGGTTAATAAATTCTACTTTTTACTATCGAAAAAAAAATATCATACTTAATTTGTAAACTAAAAATCTTCATCACCTCGCTGAACTTTATGAACCCTCGTGATTCTGATTATTCACATTTAGTTTAATTTAAAATATCTAATCTAAATCATTCCGTAAATGCCCGAAACAAAATATGTTGCGCTTTGTCATTTTATGTGAAAAATTACTTGCATTCCCACAAAAAATATTCTAAATTGGGAATAGTGGGGAAAAATGGTGAAGAATCCACGGGAATGGTAGAATGTTTGTAGGAAATCATAGACATAGCATCGACAATAAAGGCAGAGTGGCAATTCCTGCAAAAATGAGAAAATTTTTAAGGGATGATGCCAAACAATCTTTTATGGTAATCAGAGGAGTAAACAAGTGTATCGACCTCTTCCCCCTGGATGTATGGATAAAAATTACCGAGGATATTAAGGCACTTGGATTTTACAACGAAGAAAACAATGAATTTTTAAGACAATATCTGGGCGAAGCAACACTGGAAACAATGGATGCGCAATCGCGTATTCCGATTCCTAAAGTGCTGCTTGACCATGCAGGTATTAATAAAGAAGTTGTGATTGCAGGTATGATGGATAAAATTGAGATATGGAGCGCCGAAGAATATGACAGAAGAAAAAGTCAAAGCACTGAATCGTTTGCTGAGGTTGCTCAGAAAGTAATGAACAGAAAACCGGAAAATTGATGTATCACGTACCGGTTTTGCTGAAGGAGTCCCTTGAGTATCTGGATATCAAAAAAGAGGGAGTCTATTTTGATGGTACGATTGGTTTTGCAGGACATTCAAAAGAGATTCTTTCTAAGCTTGGTGAAAAAGGTTTACTTGTTGCAACAGATAAAGATAAAAAAGCATTTGATTATTGTGTTAAACACTTTGCCGGTGATGAAAGAGTAAAACTCTATCACACAGGATTTACTGACATTAACACAATTTCGAAAATTGAGTTCATTGAAGGATTTGACGGCATCTTTGCTGATTTGGGCGTATCCTCATTTCAGTTGGATGATAAGGAGTCAGGTTTCACATTTCGCGAGAATGCCCCGCTTGACTTAAGAATGAATAAAAATTACGGAGTTCCGGCATCACATATCATTAATAACATGCAAGAAGCTGAGCTTACGAACATTTTTTTCAAGTATGGTGAAGAAAAATTCTCAAGAAAAATTGCGAGAAAAATTGCTCTGGAGCGAACCACGAAAAGGATTACAACAACAATTGAGCTACGCAAAGTGATCGAAAGTGTTATTCCCGAACGGCATGTTACAAAAACATTGGCACGTATCTTCCAGGCGCTGAGAATTTTTGTTAATAATGAACTTGAAGACCTGAGTGACTTTCTCAGTAAATCGGTTGAACTGCTGAAACCTGAAGGGAGGATTGTTATTCTTACCTACCATTCACTAGAAGACAGGATAGTGAAAGATTTTTTTAAGTATGAATCAACCGAATGTATCTGTCCTCCGGGTCTTCCTGTTTGTGTCTGTAATAAAATCAAAAGACTTGAAATAATAACAAGAAAACCTGTTACTCCTGAAGAAGCAGAGATAAAAGAAAATCCAAGAAGCAGAAGCGCAAAATTGCGGGCATCGAGAAAAGTATGAACAAATTTACGAAAAAATTAATGCTGATTGCAGGAACTCTTACAATACTACTGTTATTGCAGGTGTTCACATTTGCCGAAGTAAGAAAAATGGTACATGATAAAATGCAGATGGAAGAGTTACTTACTGAACGAATCAATAAATGTGAAAGAACACTGGTTGAAGTTCAGAGGTTATCTTCCGAAGAGAGAATATTTAAAATAGCAAGTGATTCATTAAAATTAATAAAGGCGGATAGACCTTATCCGGTTATCGAAATCAGTAAATATGAAGTTGAACAGATAACCAAAATTATTGACAGCAAATATGAATAGAACCCGGACTAAACTGATATCATTTTGTCTATTTTTATTCTTTGGCACTCTTGTCTTTAAACTTTATGATATTCAGATAAACAAACACGAGTATTACAGCAGCCGGGCATTCAGACAGCAATTTGATACCCTTATTGTTAAAGCAGAGAGAGGAACAATACTTGACAGATTCGGAGATGCGCTTGTGTATACAAATGATCAGTACTCATTTTATGCCGATACGCGTATGCTGAAACCCTTCCAAAAAGACTCAGTTGTGAGTTTATTCTCGCGCACTTTTAATGAAAGTGAAAATTACTTCAGATCTCTGCTTTCAGGTAAAAAAGGAAATGTTTGTTTATGGAAAAAAGCTGATAAGGAAAAAGCATTCATTCTTAACTCCACAACTATTGACGGAATTTTTTATGAAGCCGACTATTCAAGGAATTATCCTTACAATGGTTTGGCAGCTCATGTTCTTGGTTATGTGAATCGTGATATGAGTGGCATTGACGGCATCGAAAGCGAGTACAATGATGTA
The DNA here is from genome assembly GCA_964516545.1 of uncultured Melioribacteraceae bacterium. Taxonomy (GTDB): domain Bacteria; phylum Bacteroidota; class Ignavibacteria; order Ignavibacteriales; family Melioribacteraceae; genus JAHISV01. The sequence goes on along the minus strand of CAZEXO010000030.1, from coordinate 16,622 downwards.
CTAACAGGTAAAGACGGATTTAAGAGAATTGAACGGGATGTTGTCGGCAGACCGGTTTCTCTTGATGATGAATCTTCGCAACGACCGGTTGCCGGACATAATGTTCATCTTACCATAAATAAAACTTATCAACAGATACTCGAAGAGGAATTATTTTTTGGCATTAAAGCAGCTAAAGCAAAATCCGGTGTTGGTATTATTATGAACCCTAAAACCGGCGAAATTCTGGCTCTTGCGAACATGCCTACTTATGATCCGAAAAATTATAATGTCTTTGATGATCTCGACCGGAAAAATATTGCAGTGATGGATATTTATGAACCGGGTTCTACCATGAAATCAATCGCGATGGCAATTTTGCTGAATGAAAAGCTAGTGCGCGAATCCGAAGTCATTAATACCGAAAACGGAGTCTACAAAATAAAAGGCGCTAGAATAACAGATGATCATAAGTATGCGCAGTTGAACGTTAGAGAGATTATCGAACATTCCAGCAATATCGGAATGACCAAGTTAAGCGACAGAGTAGATAATCGGACATTTTACAAGTATCTACGGGATTTTGGTTTTGGTATGCCTACTTATATTGATCTTCCCGGAGAGGTACCGGGAATTTTAAGAACTCCTGATAAATATTCTGCCACATCAAAATACTTCATGTCATTCGGTTATGAAATAGCAGTTACGCCGATCCAATTACTTTCAGCTTATTCAGCTCTTGTTAATGGCGGACTTTTATATAAACCATATATTGTTCAGAAAATTACTGATGAATTCGGGAACACAATCCAGGAAACAAAACCGATACTTATAAGAAAAGTTATTGACAGCGAAACTTCCAAACGAATAAAAAGTTTTATGATCGGTGTTGTTGAACAAGGTACGGGTCAGCAAGCCGGAATAACTAATGTGAAATCCGGCGGTAAAACAGGAACATCACAGCGCTGGTCCGGAAAGGAATACTTAAAAGATTATAACGCTTCGTATATCGGATTTTTACCAGCAGATAATCCGCAGCTTGTATGTTCCATTGTAATTTATTCACCATCCAACGGAAAATACGGAGGAACAATTGCAGCTCCGATTTTCAGAAATGCCATGAACAGGATTGTTGAGAGTGATATCAATCTTCTCCCGGATAATGTAATCAAGGATGAAAATGAATACAGAATTTTTGAAAGAGTCACTTTCACCGGCGGAGGAAATACGATTAAGGATTACGCAAATCCGTCAAATGAAGAAACTGAAACTCGTAAAAAAAATGATAAAGAAACCGCGGCAACACGAAGTACCATGCCGAATCTTGACGGTTATTCCGTTCGTGAAGCTGTTGCGATTATTGCTGAGATGGGATTGAAATCAAAAGTTCAGGGCCGGGGAAGAGTGGTTTACCAGAGTATTCCGCCCGGAACAAAAATTGAAAAAGGAAATATGTGCGAGATTAAATGTCGCTTTGAAACTAAGTCAGGGAATAAATCAACAGAATGAAATTATCGGAATTATTAAATCATCTTAAAGTGATTCATGTGCTTGGTAAAGCAGAGCTGAAGGAGATTGAAAATATTTCAATCGATTCCAGAAATGTTACAATCAAAACATTATTCTTTGCAATCAGAGGATTTAAGATCGACGGTCATTCATTTATTCAAAGCGCTGTTAATAACGGTGCCGTGGGAATTGTGCTGGATAGAAACGAAGTGTTGCCGGATGATTATTTTGTTAATAATGATTGCGTTAAAATACTTGTAAAAGATAGTCGCAAAGCATTAGCTGAAGCATCTGTTGCATTTTATGATGAACCCTCGTGCAAAATAAACATGGTGGGCGTAACCGGAACGAAAGGAAAAACTACAACAACGTTTTTCATAAAACATTTATTCGATTCGGCATTTGATTCATCGGGAATGCTGGGAACAATAGCAAATTATGTAGGTAATGAAAAAATAAAAACAAGCCTTACCACTCCCCAGGCTCATGAAATAAACATGCTTCTGAAGCAGATGGTTGACAGGGGAATAAAAAACTGCGTCATGGAAGTATCGTCTCACGCGCTTGCCCTTAACAGAGTTGATTTTCTCGATTTCAATTTTGCTGTATTTATGAACCTGACATCCGATCACATGGATTACCATGAAACAAAAGAAAATTATCTCGCGAGTAAAAAAATACTTTTCGATATGCTCTCAGAAAATTCTTGCGCCATTTATAATGCGGATGACGAGAACAGTTCTCAAATAATAAAAGATACCAAAGCAAAAAAAATATCATTTGGTTTTAGTGAAAATTCGGATATAAAAATTGCCGATATTGATTACGATATTGAAGGCACCCGCTTTCGGCTCATATATCAAGGTGAAAGTTTCCCAATAAATACCAGGTTGGTTGGTCAGTTCAATGCGTACAATTCCGCGGCGGCATTTGCAGTTGGGATTTTTTCTGGTATTCAACCTTCTGTCGCCGCCGCATTTCTTTCTCAAGCGCCTCAGGTTCCAGGAAGAATGGAAATAATTTCTTCAGGGAATAAAAAAGTCATCATTGACTATTCACACACTTCCGACAGTCTGAAACAGGCTTTAACAGCGATTAATCATATCGTTAAAAATGAACGTCCGGTTATAACTGTATTCGGATGCGGTGGAGATCGTGACAAAACCAAACGACCAATTATGGGAAATATCGCGGTAACAATGAGCACCCGGGCGATTGTAACTTCCGATAATCCGCGTACGGAAAATCCCGGAAAAATTATTGAAGATATATTAAAGGGAATAACCACGAAAAATTTCCTGGTGATTGAAAATCGTGAGGAGGCTATTAAAACCGCAATTACAAATTCTCCTGAAAATGCTGTAATACTTATCGCCGGTAAAGGACATGAAAATTATCAGGAAGTAAACGGAGTAAGAACTCACTTTGATGATAAAGAAATTGCATGGAAATATCTGAATGAATAAAGTCCGAATAAATATCGAAGATTTGTTTGAGCTTGATTCTGCCGTGATTTATAATCCTGATGTTTTCAAATCATCGGGTCATGTTTCTATTGATTCCCGCACAATAAAAAAGAATTCGATATTTGTCGCCATCAAGGGAGAAAAACTCGACGGTCATAAGTTTGTTCATGAGGTTGTGAAAAAAGGCGCTTCGGCTGTTATTATTAATAAGTCGAAACTCAGACTTTTTGATGGTGTAAACTCAACAATAGTTACTGTAAAAGATACGACTAAAAGTTTCGGTCAGCTTGCCAATATCTGGCGGAAAAAATTATCAGCCAAAGTAATTTCTCTCACGGGCAGCAATGGTAAAACTACTACTAAAGAAATTATTTCTACTCTCCTGAGTGAAAAATTTATAACCAATAAATCAATCGCTAATAATAATAACCATATCGGTGTTCCGTTAACAATTTTCAGCGCGAGTGAAAAAGATCAGGCATTGGTGCTTGAGCACGGAACGAATCATTTCGGTGAAATAGAATACACGGCAAAAATTGCTCAGCCTGATATTGCCCTGATAACAAACATCGGTGACTCACATCTCGAATTTCTGAAAGACAGAGAAGGCGTCTTTAATGAAAAATCCGTTCTGTTCGATTACGTTGATAACGTGAAGGGAAAAATTCTGCTCAACACTGACGATCCCTTCCTGAATAAAATAAAAAGAAAATACGAAAATGTTGTCACCTACGGGTTTAAGGGAAGCCCTGATATTAAAGGGCGGATTGAAGGTTACTGTGATGACGGTAAATTAATTATGTCCGTACTTTATAAAAAAATAAATCTGAAAGTTGTTCTTCCTCTACTCTCTGAAGCAAACGCCAGAAATTTTCTTGCAGCTTGTGCTGTAGCAATTTTAGCAGGGTTAAACAAGAAAGATATTTTACGCGGAACAAAAAAACTTAAACCTGCAAAAGACCGACTTGATTATGTTGATAACAATGTGAACATGTTGATAAGTGATGTATACAACTCAAATCCCGACTCGATGAAAGTCGCGCTGGAATTGATGAAGAGAATAAAAAAGTATAAGAATAAAATTTTTATTGCCGGTGACATGTTCGAGCTGGGAAAAGAGTCGCGTCGTCTTCACCGAGAATTAGCATGTTGTTTTAGCGGCATCAAAAATTTACGGGTATTAACCATCGGCAAAAATATGAAATACCTAAGTGATGAATTAATTAAAGAGAAAATAGATGCGAAACATTTCAGTAACAGAGAAAAGATGAAAGTATATCTCGAAAAAATCGACCAGGAAAATACCGTCGCGCTGGTAAAGGGTTCGCGAGGAATGAAAATGGAAGAATTTGTTGAAATCATGAGGAGGAGAGGATAGATGTTTTATTACTTATTCGATTACATCAATCAGGTATTCGATCCGCCCGGATTTGATATGTTTCGGTTCTTGTCTTTCAGGTCAGCTCTGGCAGCAATCACATCTTTGGTGATGGGTTTTTACGTCGGACCAAAAGTTATAAACTATCTTCGAAAAAAACAGATAGGCGAAACTATTCGCGAAGACGGTCCGGCGACTCACAAAACAAAAGCAGGAACTCCTACAATGGGTGGAATAATTATTCTGCTGTGCGTTTTTATTCCGGTGTTGATGTGGGCAGATTTGAAAAGTACTTATATAATCCTCGTGTTTGTCGGAACCTTGTGGCTTGGTATTGTCGGTTTTATTGATGATTATCTTAAAGTGGTTAAAAAATATTCAAAGGGATTAATTGCAAAATATAAATTGCTTGGTCAGGTTTTTATTGGTTTGGTTGTCGGGTTAGCAATTTACTATTTACCTGAATTCAGAGATTTTAACACTGAAACAACTTTGCCGTTTTTCAAGAATCTGAATTTTGATTTTTCCTACCTCTATATCCCCGCGGTTATCTTTATCATAACCGCAACAAGTAATGCTGTAAACCTTACTGACGGCTTGGATGGCCTTGCCATGGGTACTATGGTTATTGTAATGCTGGCGATGGCTTTTCTGAGTTATGTGTCGGGCAATGTGATATATGCTGATTATCTTAATATCATTTACCTGCCCGGCTCAGGTGAATTAACTGTATTTATCGCTGCTCTGATTGGGGCCGGACTCGGATTTTTATGGTTCAATTTTTATCCGGCCCAAATCTTTATGGGTGACACAGGATCACTCGCACTTGGCGGCGCGTTCGGAATCATGGCAATCCTGATAAAAAAAGAATTACTAATTCCCATTCTCGGAGGCATCTATTTCCTCGAAACAATTTCGGTGATTATCCAGAGACTTTATTTCAAATACACAAAAAAGAAATACGGTGAAGGAAGAAGAGTATTTAAAATGGCTCCAATTCATCATCATTTTGAAGTGCTGGGTTGGACTGAACCGAAAATTGTAATGCGATTTTATATTATCACAATAATTTTAACAATAATTAGTCTTGCGTCATTTAAGATAAGATGATGAATATACAGGGAAAACATATAACAATATTAGGTGCTGTAAGAAGCGGTTTGGGTGCGGCTAAGCTTGCTAAACAGCTTGGTGCAATTCCTTTTGTGAGCGATCTTTCTGCTTATGAAAAATTGAAAGAAAATTTTGACGCACTTAAAGAAAGTGAAATTAATTTCGAATCAGGTGCACACTCGGATAAAGTATATGATTGTGATTTTATAGTAACGAGTCCCGGAATTCCTTCTGATTCGATAGTATTAAAAACAGTCGCTGCAAAAGGAATTGAAATTATCAGTGAGTTGGAATTCGCGTCATGGTTCTGCAAAGGAGACATAATAGCCATAACCGGAAGTAACGGTAAAACAACAACAACAATGCTGACAGCGCATGTTTTTAATGAATGCGGATTGAAAACTTATCTCGCCGGGAATGTCGGTACTGCTTTTTCCGATGTGGTTCAGGAGGTAAAAAAAGGTGAAGTTGTTGCCCTTGAGGTATCAAGTTTTCAGCTCGATCATGTGAAAAAATTCCAACCGAAAGTGAGCGCTGTTCTTAACGTTACACCTGATCACATGGACAGGTACGAACATAGTTTTGAAAAATATATTAATGCAAAACTTAATGTGCGCGTTAATCAGAAAAAGGAAAATTATTACGTCAGCAATTACGATGATGCGAATCTGATTAACAACAGCCCGAAAAATGAAGTGCAGCAATTGTTCTTTTCTCTCAAACAACAGATTGAATCAGGCGCTTATCTTGAAAATGGAAATCTGTATTCTGCAAACATGGGTAAGAAAGAATTTATCTGTCATGTGAACGATCTCAGTCTGAAAGGCGAACATAATGTTGCAAATGTTCTGGCTGTAATTACATTTGCGAAAATATTTCAGTTGCCGAACGATGAGATAAAAAAAGCGCTTGGCACTTTTCCGGGTGTTGAACACCGGCTTGAATTTGTCAGATGTGTAAAAGCTGTTGATTATATAAATGATTCGAAAGCTACAAATGTTGATTCGGTATGGTATGCTCTGCGAAGTTTTGACAAACCGATATATCTGATTTTGGGTGGCAAGGACAAAGGGAATGATTACAATCAGATTCTTGAGCCTGTTAAATCAAACGTGAAAAAAATATACGCGATCGGTTCTTCGGCGCAAAAAGTTTATGATTTTTTTAATCAGCATGTGTCTGTTGAAATTATCGATACCCTTGAAGCATGCGTAAATAAAGGTTATAAAGAAGCTGAGCCGGGTAGTGTTGTTTTGTTATCACCGGCGTGCGCAAGTTTTGATATGTTTAATAATTATGAACATCGCGGACAAATTTTCAAACAAGCTGTTAACGGATTGAAAGTATGAAATTCGCAATGAGAATATTACTTGCTGTTGTTTTGGGATTAATAATTCTCGGACTGGTTATGGTTTTCAGTTCGAGTAACATGTACAGTAATTTACGTTTCAACAGTCTTTATGCTCTTTTCAATTCTCACTCGATAAAAGTGTTGGCTGCTGTTGTATTAATGTTTGTTTGCGCTTTTATCCCCTATGAGAATTACAAAAAATTAAGCAAATATTTATTGCTGGCGATTCTTGGAATTCTTTTCATAACTATCTTCATGCCTAAATTTAACGGCGCATCAAGGTGGTTCATACTCGGACCAATTCGTTTTCAGCCGTCCGAATTCGCGAAACTAATTTTAATCGTACATCTTGCCGGAATGATTGATGATAAGGGTTCCAAGATAAAAGAATTCAAAAACGGATTAGTTTTTATGCTTATCTGGATATTCTCTATCTGCGGGTTAATCGTACTTCAGCCTAATATAAGCACGAGTATGATAATAATGTTTATCGCTTTCACAATCATATATGTAGGTGGCGCAAGATTTAAACATATTTTCGGAACAGTCACCTTAACCGGAATTGCAGCAGGTGTTATTGCCATGGCTCTGCCTCATTCCCGCGAAAGAATTTTAACTTACTTATCGAGCATGCAGGGAGCCGGTGAAGCTAACATTCAGGTTAGTCAGGCAAAAATTGCTTTAGGCAGCGGAGGTTTTACGGGTCTAGGTTTAGGAATGAGCAGGCAAAGTGATTTGTTTTTACCGGAGTCATACGGCGATTTTATTTTTTCCGTACTCGGTGAAGAAATGGGATTTATCGGCGCGGTTTCAACGCTTATTGTTTTTTTAGTTGTGTTTATTATCGGATTATATATAGCATCGAACGCCGTGGATAAATACGGTTCCTTACTGGCTTTCGGTTTATCATTCAACATTATCATCAGCGCGTTTATTAATGCAGGTGTCGTCACCGGACTAATGCCCACAACGGGAATTACTTTACCGTTTATCAGCTTTGGCGGAACATCAATTATTTTGTTTGGAATCTCCGTTGGAATATTAATGAACATCGGAAAAACATATATTAAATCTCAACCGGCAATTGTGGAAGGGACGAATTGAAAAAAGAAAAAACATATCGTTTTATCTTTGCCGGCGGCGGAACAGGCGGTCATTTATTCCCGGCGGTTGCCGTAGCTCAGCAACTCAGAGAATTAAAACCTGAAGCTGAAATATTATTTGTTGGAACAAAAAATAAAATAGAAGCGGATATTGTTCCGTCACTCGGATTCAATTTTAGGACAATCTGGATTGCCGGATTCTCAAGAAAACTTACTTTGAAAAATTTACTGTTCCCGTTGAAATTATTTTTTGGAACAATGAAAGCTCTTTGGATAAATATTGTTTTCAAACCACGGGTTGTAATTGGAACAGGTTCATACGTTGCCGGTCCAGTCGTTTGGGCGGGATCCGTGATGGGTGCGAAAATTATGCTGCTTGAGCAAAACAGCTACCCGGGAGTGACCAACAGAATGCTGGAGAAAAAGGCTGAAGAAGTTCATGTCAGTTTTGAGGAATCGAAGAAATATTTCCGCAATGGAAATAAGTTGTTTTTGTCGGGAAATCCTGTACGAATAAATCTTGTAAAAAAAGATAAAGAAGAATCACTCAGACATTTCGGATTGAAATCAGGAATGCAAACCATTTTTGTTACCGGTGGAAGTCTGGGCGCAGGATCCATCAATCAAACAATTGCCTACAGCATTGATATTCTGGAAAGTAAAAATATTCAGGTCATCTGGCAAACCGGAAAACTGTATTACGATAAATACAAAATGTACCAGAGTGACAAAATAAAAATTATGCCCTTTGTTGATGATATGTCAGCCGCCTATTCCTGTTCCGATCTTGTTATCGCAAGAGCCGGGGCTACAACAATTGCCGAAGTTTCGTACCTGGGAGTTCCGGTTCTTTTTGTTCCTTCACCGAATGTGGCAGCCGATCATCAATTCAAAAATGCAAAAGCTCTTAAGGAACTTGAAGCATGTGAATTATTACACGACAGTGAAATCAAAGAGAAATTAATAAACGTTGTTAAAAATCTTTTAAGTAATCAGGAATTGCGCAACAAATATTCAAATAACATTAAAAATTTTTCGAGACCCGATGCGGCGTTAAATATTGCCGGACACGCCATTAAATTGGCTGAAAGCAACTGACAAAGGAGAATTATTAAAATGATGATGATGAACACAATTAAGAAAATACATTTTGTAGGCATTGGCGGAATTGGTATGAGCGGTATTGCAGAGATTCTTCTCAATCAGGGTTTTGAAATATCAGGTTCGGACCTGAACGATACTGATATTACCGCGAGATTAAAATCACTGGGAATAAAAATTTATAAAGGACACAAAGAAGAAAATCTGAAAGAAGCTGATGTGCTGGTTTATTCTTCCGCGGTTAATGAAGAAAATCCCGAGGTGAAAATTGCACGCGAAAGAAAAATACCTGTAATCAAACGCGCTGAGATGCTTGCCGAATGTATGCGTATGAAATACGGAATCGGGATTGCCGGAACTCATGGTAAAACAACTACTACTTCAATGGTAGGACTGGTGTTAACCGAAGCCGGAATCGATCCGACTATTATTGTCGGCGGTAAGTTAAGCGGACTTGGCGGAACAAATGCACGACTTGGCAATGGCGAACATATTGTTGTTGAAGCTGACGAATTCGACAGAACGTTCTTAAAGCTTACACCGACTATCGCTGCTATCACAACACTTGAAAAAGAACATCTTGATACTTATAAAGATCTTGAAGATATAAAATCAGCGTTTGTCGAATTCGCCAACAAAGTTCCTTTCTATGGATTTGTTGTACTCTGTCTGGATGAACCTGCACTTCAGGATATTATTCCATTAATTAATAAAAAGATTTTTACTTACGGGCTTACTTCGCAGGCTGATATTCGCGCCGTGAATATTGAACATCATGAACGCTCGAGTAAATTCGAAGTTATTTTTCACGGAAAAAATATCGGCGAAGTAACCTTAAATATTCCCGGATTACATAACATTAATAATTCACTTGTGGCAATAACAATAGCTCTCAAACTTGGTATTGACTTTAAAGTTATTCAAAAAGCCCTGTCTTCATTCACGGGTGTGTATCGTCGTTTTGAAACCAAGTATGATAAAGAAATTCTGGTTATTGACGATTACGCTCATCATCCGACGGAAATTAATGCAATATTATCGGGAGTAAGAGCCGGTTGGGACAGAAGATTAATCGCAGTTTTTCAGCCTCATCTTTTCAGCCGGACGAGAGATTTTTATGCTGAGTTCGGGCGCTCCTTCCTGAACTGCGATGTTCTTGTCTGCACTGAAGTTTATCCGGCACGTGAAAAACCGATTGAAGGAGTGACAGGCGAACTAATCGCAAACGCGGCAAAAAGTTTCGGACATAAAAATGTTATCTACGAACCGGATAAAACAAAAATTCCGGCAGTGCTGAAAGAGATATATGAGAAGGACGACATTGTTATAACAATGGGCGCCGGCGATATCTGGAAATTCGGTGAAAAATTTGTAGATGAAATTTCAAAAACGAAAAAGAAAAAATAATTTTTTGTTGAATTGATGAAAATAAAAAAAATATTGAAACCGCTTTTATTCATTACGATTACGATTGCCGTCGTTTATCTTTCGTTAACATTGAAGGGATATGACCAGGCGAAAATTGAATTAATAGAGTTGAGCGGATGTTATCATTTATCAGAAGACCAGTATTTCAAGTCATCAAATCTTGATGATAAGGACAGTTATTCGCAAATGACTCTGAGAATTGTGAAAGACAGAATTGAAAAACATCCTTATGTTGAAAAAGCCGAGGTGAGATTTGAAACGAACGGGAAAGTGCTGGTTGAAATTACTGAGAAAAAGTTTGAAGCAATTTTAATTCTTGGTGAAGATCAATATTTACTTTCAGAGAGAATGCAGGTTCTTCCGGTTATGCTTTATACGCGGGGACTTGATTACCCGATAATTCGTAACCCGAAGCTTAAAAAACAAATTGAGATTTCAGAGTATATCAATCAGGAAGGACAAGGCGATATTATTCTTGCCGGGAAAATTATTACAACCATAAAATTAATTAACTCGGAATTATATCAGGTTCTTTCTGAAATTGATCTTAATTACGGAACTGATGTTAACGCGTATTTTTCAACAATGAGTTATGAACTCAGAATCGGCAGGGAAGATGTTATCAAAAAAATGATTTCTTTCAACGCGTGGTATGCAAAAATGAGCGGTCACAATCTGGATGAATATCTCGATTATGTTGATCTGCGTTACGATAAACATATTTTTATAGGATTTCCTCAAAGTGCAATAGAATCTTGGGATGGACGATCATGAAAAAAAGAATTACTGCTGGGCTGGATTTAGGTACTACGAAAGTTTGCGCGATCATTGCTGAAGAAACTGATAGTCATACGAATATATTGGGATTCGGCGTTGCGACATCCGAAGGTTTGCAAAGAGGACTTGTAGCAAACATTACAAAAACTGCCGAGGCAATTAAAACGGCAATGGAAATTGCCTGTAACAGAGCCGACTTAAAAATCAGAGAAGTAAATGTCGGTGTTGCCGGTGAACATATTACCAGTTTAAGACACAGAAATTATGTGACAATTAATAATCCCGACAGCGAAATATCACAGCACGATCTTGACAGATTAAACGCTGACGTTAGAACTATCCGGATTCCCGCCGACAGACAAATTCTTCATATCATCCCTGAAGAATTTTCGGTCGATCATCAGGGGGGAATTGAAAATCCTATTGGTATCTGCGGTTCGCGGCTCGAAGCTGTAAATCATGTCGTGCTTGCTTCAATTCCTGCAATACAAAATATTCGAAAGTCAGTTGAACGCGCCGGATATATCGTGAAAGATTATATTCTTCAGCCGATCGCGTCAAGTGTTTCCGTGCTTGATGAAAATGAAAAAGATCTCGGGGTGATTCTTATTGATATCGGCGGAGGTACGACCGACATCGCGGTATTTCATAATAAAAGTATAAAACACACGAAAGTAATCGGCGTTGCCGGCAATCAGGTTACTAACGATATCCGCGAATCGCTTGGAATAATCACGAACGATGCCGAGCAACTTAAAAAAGAATATGGATACGCGACTGAGTCGGCGATTATAAAAGATGAAGATATTTATATCCAGGGTGTAGGCGCACGAGGAAATATTAAAATTCCTATTTCACTTCTTACCCAGATAATCGGCGTGAGAATGAAAGAATTATTTTCCATTATTGATAACGATTTGAGACAGACTGGATTTAAAACAAGAGCCAAGGCGGGAATTGTTCTTACCGGCGGCGGTTCGTTGCTGCGCGGGTGCACCGACTTAGCAGAGGAAGTTTTCGGATTACCTACAAGAATAGGTGTTCCACAGGATTTAGGAAGCGGATTGTCCTCAGAGATTGAGAGTCCAGAGTTTTCAACAGCAGCGGGATTAATAAAAGGAATTCCCGGAGGACCGGCTGAGACTTTCGTAAAAACCCAGAAGATCAAGAGAGCCGATTCGTCTTTTAATGTATCCGGCTGGTTTAAAAAAATACAAGAATTTTTTGACGAATTATAAATACACCACAACAGGAGGTACAACATGTCACAAGTAATAACCATTGATAGAGAACGTCCGCTGTCGGCTGTTTTGAAGGTGGTCGGAGTTGGCGGAGGCGGCTGTAACGCAATTGACAGTATGATTAAAAAAGGTCTGAAAGGTGTTGATTATATTGCTATCAATACTGACGCGCAGGCTCTCGATAAAAATCGTGCAGATCAAAAAATTCAAATAGGCAACGCGATAACAAGAGGTTTGGGCGCCGGAGCTGATCCTAATGTCGGGCGAAAAGCCCTTGAAGAAGACCGCGAGAAAATTACTAATGCGCTTGACGGAAGCGATATGGTTTTTATAACAGCCGGCATGGGCGGTGGGACAGGTACGGGCGGCGCGCCAATGGTAGCTTCCATTGCTAAAAGTCTCGGTTCGCTGGTTATCGGAATTGTAACAAAACCATTCAGATGGGAAGGTAAAAGACGTATGCTAAATGCCGAAAAAGGTATTGAAGAGCTTCGTCAGTATGTGGATAGTTTAATCGTAATTCCGAACGAAAAGATTCTTAGTATTCTTGATAATTCAGTGTCAGCTTTAACAGCTTTTGATAAACCCAATGAAGTGCTCTACGAGGCAACACGCGGAATTGCCGATATCATCACCATCCCCGGAATCATCAATGTTGATTTTGCAGATGTTCGTTCCGTAATGAATCAAAGCGGCGACGCTCTCATGGGATGTGGAATTGCATCAGGTGAAAACAGAGCTGAAAAAGCAGCCCGCGAGGCAATTACTTCTCCTTTGCTCGAAGGCATAAATATCCGCGGCGCGAAAAATATACTTCTGAATGTTTCCGGCAGCGCTGATCTCACAATGCAGGAAGTTGAAAAAGGAAATAAAATTATTTATGAAGAAGCAGGCGAGGAAGCCAATGTTATCTTCGGTCTTGTTAATAAAGATGAAATGAATGATTATGTATCTTACACCGTAATTGCAACCGGTTTCAGTTCGATTTCTAATGAAATTGATGTCGATCAAATTAAACCGAGATCAGAAGAACGCGAGCGTGAATCGTTCATTAACGTCGGCGGTTTTGATTTATCAAAAATCGAATCTGAAGAAACAAACGATCTCGAAATCCCGACTATTTTCAGAGTGAAAGGTTCAGCCGTTAACTTAAAGAACAACACACCGGTGGCGGGCATAGGATATAAACAGGAACAAATAGATGCTTTCGATTCAATATCGGCTCAGGAAAAAAAGAAAAAGAACGAAGAGGAATTTAATCATGACAGTTCATCGTTTCTCAGAATGATGATGGATTAGATTCTGAAATTTGTATTCCCTCTTTTATGCCGGAGTTTATTACTCTCTTGTTGTGGTGACTCGAAAATAAACTCCGGTCCTCTTTTAGGAATGAATAACCGTGAAATGGTTTTAAATTGATTTTGGAAATAACTATCTTCCTGCTTCAAAATAGGTAGTTTGGATAAGAATGAAAAAAATCTGTCTTTTTATAATGATCATATCGCTCTCGGGATCAGTTTCTGCCCAGACCTACGAACAGGTTGGATGGATTGCCAAATTCGGATTAGCAGCTGGGTTCACCCCACAATGGGTAAGTCCGGATTTTGAGAAAATTAATTCCAAACTATCCGCGCTCGGTCTTGAAGGATTTCCTGAAGGCGGAATCATCACATACGGCGGCGGCGGTTATGCTTATTTAATGTTTATGGAAAATTTACGAATCGGCGGATCAGGTTTTTCGGGATCGGTCTCACGGACTGCCACTATTAATAGTTTAAATCGCGAAATCGTTTATTCGATTGGGGGCGGGGCACTGACAATTGAGTACACAATTCCTTCAATTAAAAATGTAGCTGTTTCAGTGGGATTGATGATTGGAGGAGGTAGCGCGGATATTGAAATTTTTCAAAGATCGTCATCGCTGAACTGGAATAATATCTGGGAGGAACCTAATTCTCCCTCTCAGAACACTTATAAAAAAATTACGAATTCATACTATAATATTTCGCCAACTATTAATCTCGACATTCCGTTCAATCGTTTTCTTGCCTTCAGGATAGGCGGCGGTTATCAATTTACGGTTTTCAATGACTGGAAATATGATAATGACCAGCAACTAAACGAAGTATCTTCGGGATTAAATTCAAATATGTTTTTTATTCAGACAGGAATTTTTGCGGGCTTCTTTGCCTTTTAAGGAGGTATGTTGAAAAATATTTTGGTAACAGGCGGGGCAGGTTTTATCGGCAGTAACTTTATTAATTATATTCTTTCAAAACGCGACGATGTAAAAATCATCAATCTTGATAAATTAACCTATGCCGGAAATCTTGAAAATTTAACTGGCATTGAACATAAAAAAAACTATAAATTTGCACCGGGAGATATAACAAACCGGGAGTTAGTTCAGAATCTTTTTACCGAGTATTCAATAAAACATGTTATCAACTTCGCAGCCGAAACTCACGTTGACAGAAGTATTCTTGGTTCCGAAGTTTTTTCAACTACAAATGTTCTTGGTACAAATGTTTTATTGGAAGTTTCCAGAAGAAATAACGTAGAGCGGTTTGTGCAAATATCAACTGATGAAGTATACGGAAGTTTAGGACCTGATGGATTGTTCACAGAGAAAACTCCTCTCTCGCCGAACAGTCCTTACAGCGCCAGTAAAACAGCAGCAGATCTGCTTGCTCTTGCTTTTAATCATACCTACGGATTGCCGGTTGTTATTACAAGATGTTCGAATAATTACGGACCTTATCAATTCCCTGAAAAATTAATTCCATTGATGATTATAAACTCACTCAATAATAAAAAATTACCTGTTTACGGCGATGGGTTAAATGTGCGCGACTGGATTTATGTTTTGGATCATAACAAAGCCGTTGAGATGGTTTGGGAAAAGGGAAGAATCGGGGAAGTATATAACATTGGCGCGAGTCAGGAAATGACAAATATTGAGATAATAAAATTAATTCTTCAGGCTCTGGGAAAATCCGAAGACTTAATTGAGTATGTTAAAGACCGTCCCGGGCATGACAGAAGGTACGCTATTGATTCATCAAAAATACAAAACGAACTTGGCTGGGAACCCGAATATAAATTTGAAGAAGCCATTCAAAAAACTATTGAATGGTATCTTCAGAACAAACAATGGTGGGAAAGAATAATTTCCGGCGAGTATCAGGAGTACTATAAAAAACAATATCAACAATAAAACTTACTTTTCTATGAGAATATTAAAAACTCTATTTGCCGTTACGATAATTACTAATCTGCTCTATGCTCAGACAGATGAAAAAATGTTTAATCAACAAAATTCATCTTTACTTGCCGCCAATGTAATATCTGTTACTGTCGGCGGAAATTTTATCGTGAACGGATCATTCAGCGCGCTAAGAACACAAAGAGTGGATAATTTTATCACCCGGTTGTTTTTAGAGACGAAAGAGCAGGCTGTAAGCGTATCAAATGAATTGGAATACACTTCAAAAATTTTAAAGAAAACAGAAGAGTATCCCAGAAGAAATATTCTGCTAAAACATTCAGACGGCACTCAGGAAATACTGGATTTAGAACGGTTCAGGATTACCGGTGATTTTAGCTCGAATCCTTACCTTAAGAATGATGATGTGATAATTTTTCCTCCATATGATGTTGATAAAGATTTTGTTCTGATTGATGGGGCTGTGAACAAACCCGGTAAAGTTCAGTTTGTTGAAGGTGATAAACTTTCTGATATTTTGTTTTTTGCCCAGGGAATCAGCAAAGCTTATGATGATGTTACCACTGCTCAAATATCAAGATTAAGTTACGATGGACAAACCGAAACGCTGATTAATGTTAACGTATCCGAAGATGCAGAAGTGCAGCGTGGAGACAGAATAGTTTTTCTGGCAAACAAACCATTAAAAAAAGATTTTAGCGTGAAAGTTTTTGGTGAAGTTAATAGTCCGGGAGATATTTATATAACCCACAATAATACCAAATTAATTGACGTGATTGAACGAGCTGGCGGATTAACAGATAAAGCATGGCTGAAGAAAATAAAAGTAATTCGCGGTCCCCAGGCTGAGCTTCTAAAAGAAGATAATATACTAACAGAGATGAAGCTGAAAGAATACGCGCAAAAATTACGCTGGTTCGAAATGGATCTTGGCAGGATGTCAAATATGA
>CAZEXO010000029.1:22414-27000 GCA_964516545.1 uncultured Melioribacteraceae bacterium | reverse complement strand
TGTTGAAAACAGAAAATTAATTCTGGGTGGAGTGGAAATCCCTTTTGAAAAAGGATTGCTCGGGCACTCGGATGCAGACGCGCTTATTCACTCTATATGTGATGCGATGCTGGGAGCTCTCGCACTTGGCGATATCGGTAAACATTTTCCTGACACTGATCCTAAATATAAAGATGCAGCCAGCGAAATATTTTTAACCGGTGTTAATAGTTTAATCAAGAAACAGGGTTATGTTGTTGGAAATATTGATTCGACAATCGTTATAGAAAAACCTAAAATGGCAAATTACATTATTGCAATGAGGCATAATATCGCTTCCATCCTGAAAATTGATATTGATAATGTTTCCGTGAAAGCTACCCGCTCCGAGGAAATGGGATTCGTCGGCAAAGGCGAAGGGGTAAAAGTTTATTCAACAGTTTTGTTAGTGTCAGAATAAATAAATGCTTGAATCAGTCCTAACATACATCGCCAGCCTTGATCTCGTGTGGATTTATTTTGTACTTTTCTTTTTTGCCTTCATAGAAAATATTTTCCCGCCTTCGCCAAGTGATGTTGTGGTTATTGTCGGGGCGACATTAATCTCATCAACAGAACTGGGGTTTTTGCCTTTACTTTTTATCACAAGTATCGGAAGCGCGCTTGGATTCATTTTGATGTATTATATGGGTTTTCTTCTCAGTGAAAAAGTACTCCGTTCCGGTAAGCTGAAATTCATTAACAAGGAAGCTATTGACAAAACAGATAGGTGGTTCAGTAAGTATGGTTATTGGCTTATTCTCGCTAATCGATTTTTACCGGGAACAAGATCAGTTATAAGTTTTTTTGCCGGAGTAAGCGAGCTGAATGTTTTCAAAACTTTTATTCTCGCAGCTATCAGCGCTTTTTGCTGGAATTTTTTAATAGTTAATCTTGGAATGTGGTTGGGCAATAATTTAGCGTTGATTGATTATTATCTTTCAACCTATTCAAAAATCATCATCATCCTGACAATAATTGCGGCAATCGCTTTTATCTTCAGATATTTCTATAGGAAAAAGAAAAATAAGTGAGACTACTAAATTTCTTCAAATCGTATCTAACGCCTGATGAAAAAAAGAAAATTAGGAATGATTGGGTTCTTGCTGTAATATCAGGGTTATTTTTCGGACTGTCATTTCCTCCTATCCCTTTTTATTTTCTGATATTCGGCGCGCTTGTACCGCTTCTTATTGTTTGGAAGAGAAGATCCGGACTGGCTGAAATCAGTCGTATTACCTATATCTTCGGATTTGTTTTTACCGCGATAACACTTTATTGGGTAGGAAGCTGGCAGCCACAAACGGATCCGTTTCTTATGATAGCCGGTGTAGCTTTGTTGTTCTTTAACCCTCTGGTATTTCTTATTCCGTCAACTCTTTTTTACATGGCAAGAAAAGTCTGGAATGACGGAATTGCAATTTTATTCTTACCTGCATTTTGGGTTACTTACGAATATCTTTATAGCATTACTGATTTGCGTTTTCCCTGGTTGACACTTGGTCATGGACTTGCCTATTTCAAATCATTTATTCAGATATCTGAAATTATAGGTACGCATGGGTTATCATTTCTTGTGATATTAATTAATGTGTTTGTGTATTTGTATGTTATTGATCTCAAAGAAAAGAAGAAAATTAATCTCGTGTTTCCGGGACTTGCATTAGTAATCATACTATTCACGATTATTTACGGAAACATTCGCATAAATAATTTTCAGGCAGGTGAAAAACATATTAATATCGGTTTGATTCAACCGAATCTTAATCCCTGGAATAAGTGGGATATAGGAAATCTTAATCAGCATCTTGACTTGTATTTATCGTTATCCCAGACAGTTGTTGACAGCGGAGCCGATATTATTATCTGGCCTGAAACAGCGCTGCCGGTATATTTTTTATCGGGAAGTTATTTTGCTGAAGTTAACAGGTTAAAAATATTTACAGAAACAAATCAGACTGCAATTTTAACGGGAATGCCTCACGCGGTGTTTTACAGGAAGGATGAAGAATACCCGTCAGATGCAAAAAGACTGAAACATTCCGAAATGCTTTACACTTCTTTCAACTCCATCCTGCTTTTCGATCCCGGGAAAGAAGAAGTTGCGCAATATGGAAAAATTATGTTGGTCCCCTTCGGTGAGCGTGTTCCGTTCCTCGAAACAATCCCAATACTTGGTGATATAATAAAATGGAATGTGGGGATATCGAGCTGGAATGTCGGACGCGATAAATTAGTATTTAATATACCTTATAATTTTAAACACTTGGGTTCCGCAGATACAATAAAAACCGCGGGAGTGATTTGTATTGAATCAATATATTCTGATTTTGTCGCCGGGTTTGTTGAGAAAGGCGCTCAGCTAATTGCTGTTGTTACAAATGATAGCTGGTACGGTGATTCAAGCGGACCATATCAACATAAGGAAATAAGCGTACTTCGCGCTGTTGAAAATCGTCGTTCAGTCGTACGCGCGGCAAACGGCGGAATAAGTTGTCTGATCGATCCGTTAGGCAACATTATCGCCGAGACAAAAATGTATGAACGGGATGCTCTGAATGTTAACGCCAGCATTGAAAGTGAATTAACATTTTTTACAAAACATCCGCTGCTTATCATAAGATTATCATACGTTATTTCAACGGTTATTGTACTCTTTTTTATCTTTGTAAGAGTTAAAGAGAAATATTTCAGAAACAGGAAAAGTCATGAAGAAAATTATTGATTTAAGGAGCGACACAGTTACAAAACCATCAATCGAAATGCGGAAGGCCATGTTCGAAGCTGAGGTAGGCGATGATGTTTATAAAGAAGATCCCACGGTCAATGAACTCCAGGAATACATGGCGGACTTACTTGGGAAAGATGCGGCATTATTTGTACCAAGCGGGGTAATGGGAAATCAGATTTGTCTTAGAGTGCATTCGGTTCCGGGTGATGAAGTAATCTGTGATAAAGACGCTCATATTATTCATTATGAATCAGGCTCACTGGCGGCGCTTAGCGGTTTACAAATTAATCCTGTTGAAGGTAAGAATGGAATTATGACTGCCGGACAAATCGAAGAAGCAATAAGAGAAAACGCGTATTATATGCCTCAGACGAAAATTGTGGAAATTGAAAACACTCATAACCGCGCCGGCGGAACAATTTACACGATTGAAAATATTAAATCGATTTACGAAGTAGTCAAAAAACATAAACTCATTTTTCATATGGACGGCGCAAGATTATGGCATGCACATGTAGCGACCGGAGTAAGCATGAAAGAATATTCGTCCTTTTTTGATTCGGTATCTGTCTGTTTATCAAAAGGACTTGGCGCTCCGGTTGGATCTGTAATCGCGGGAACGAATGAATTTATCGCAAAGGCGTTTCGTATCAGAAAATCCTGGGGCGGGGGAATGCGTCAGATCGGAATAATTGCCGCCGCCGGTTTTTATGCTGTGAAAAATAATGTCAAACGATTGAAAGAAGATCACGAGAAAGCAAATCTTTTTGCTAAATCAATTTCGTCCATCGAATCGATAATTATTAATCCTGACTCCGTTCAGACAAACATTGTAATCTTTGATGTGAAAATTCCTGCGTCTGATTTTGTTGCTGAATGCGAAGCGAAAGGTCTTAAGTTAAGTTCCTTTGGACCAAACAGAATTCGCGTTGTCACACATCTGGATGTTACGTTTGAAGATATTGAAAAAGCTTTTAAGATTATTAAGGAAATATAGATAGGATACTCTTCACTGCACTTGTTGATATAAATTCTTCTCTCAAACAATATTCTTTTTCAGGGAATCTCTTTTGGCTGATAAATTTAAAAACTTCTATTAATTAACTGAAAATATTATATTGTACAAAAACATTAATTCAAGGGGACGAATGGAGCTGGTAATCGATATTGAAACCTGCGGGATGGAACTCGAAGAATTATCCGATTCTCAACAAGAGTTTCTTTTGCGATATGCGGGAGAAGAATCAGATGAAGAATCGCGAATGGCAAAAATTGAAGAGGTTAAACGACAATTAAGTTTGTATCCTTTTACGGCAGAACTGATTACACTTGCGTTGATGAATTTGAAAAGCGGAAAAACTATTGTGTTGTGCAATAGTCCGATTGAAGAAGAGTATGTTATTGAAGAGAAAAAACTTAAGTACAAATTAACCTCTGAAAAAGAAATACTCGGAACTTTCTGGACTTATGTAGAAAATACAACCAGAATCATTTCTTTCAACGGTCGTTCTTTCGATATTCCATTTCTCATAATGCGGTCAGTCATGTTAGGTGTGAAACCCTCAAAAAATCTAGTTGGTAATCGGTATGACAATAGTTTACACATTGATCTGCTTGAGCAGTTTACTTTTCACGGACTTACGAGAAAGTTTAATCTGGATTTTTACTGCAAATCTTTTGGTGTTGAATCTCCGAAAAGTAAAGGTATTACCGGGATGGAAGTGAAGGAATTATACCATGCCGGACGGATCAAAGAAATTGGTGTTTACTGTGCGGATGATGTTAGAGCAACATTTGAATTGTACAATATTTGGAAATCATATTTAGATATTCATTA
>CAZEXO010000029.1:0-22404 GCA_964516545.1 uncultured Melioribacteraceae bacterium | reverse complement strand
CCCACCTCGTCAGCCAATATTTATTGTAGTCTTTATAATTATAATGCAGGTGCCAGCTGACGCATGAATTAAAACCCTGATGACTGCTGAAATCAGCAATGCCGTCATTCGGATCAAAAAATACGAACTTGTCCAATCCTTTATATTTAATGGCCTGATTTTGAATAACAGCGCCCAATGCATGTCCTCCGCCGTTTTTATGTAAAAGACTCAGTAAATATCTTCCGTCTGCATTAACGGATGTAAAAGGCCAGCCGCTGCTCATGTTTGTAACTGCTCCGCGGGATTGCCAGTTAAAGCCGAACCAATCTTTGATAAATTCATCGCCTGCTTTACCAAGTTGAGATTGTGCTTTGTATGAATTGAACAGGCTCAGCGCATCTATTTTAAAAGTTGTTTTTTTCCGCTCTTCAAGATAGTACAGAGGATTACCTAAAAAATACGCGCAAAGAGCCAGACACATTCCGTTGTAAGTGTCCGATGGCAGTTTGAAAAAATCCAACATGGTTTTTTGTTGCCACATATCTTTTACGTTTCCCTTACACATATCGACTATTTGGGTGAAATTCATACGCTTATTCCTTCGTCCGGTTTGTTTCTTAGACAATTGTTATTTGGATGGCCTCGTGATCAGACTTAGTTGTAGAAATAACCTCTTCTTCGTATTCACTTTCAGAGGCCTCTTCATTGTAGTGTGGAACAACTGATACGCTTACGTTTCCGCTATACATCTGAGGAACCAAAGCCCAATCAAGAGATTTTTGACTTTTGGGACGAGTATAATGATTTGGATCAAAAATCGGTACTAAGTTCATGGGCGCAAGAGGGTAAGCTCTGTACATTCGATTATATTCATTTTGTACCTCTGATATAAACTTGGGACCCAATGAAGCATTGAAGATATCGACATTTAAGTCCCCAAATATTAAGTAGGGAGGAAAATCTTTTACCATAGCTAAATTGACTGCATGAGATTGTGGCACATAAGACTGTGTAACCGAAGGTGCATGAATACCAAGAAAATTATAACCGTTTGCCCGGATTATTATTGCAGGACGTTGTGAAGGAGTATCAAAAAGATATGCTTTACAATCAACATCATTTCTGCTGATTAATACATATCTCAAAACTTCATCTGAACAATAAGAACCATGAGTTCTGTCAGGTTTTATTAATTTATATCCGGGAACACCTCCGGTTTTTCTCATTTCTTTTTTTGTACCTTTCAAACCCTCACATAACAGAATTAACTCCGGGTTTCTATATGAAAGTGCAAGGACATTCTGCATCATAAGCTGGAATCTGTCACTTTTAAGATTACTCCCCCGTGCCGTATTCCAGAATATAATTTTCATACTGTCGTCTCCTCTGGGATTACTGAACAAATGAGTTCGGAAATTCACAATGAAAAGTAAAAACAGATTAACGAAGAATTTTTAAAAAGGGTATGAGGCGTAATTCACCGGGCATAAGTGGTGAATATTTGGTACAAAACAAGTTAATGATTTGTGTTTTCTGGATAATTAATCACTTGTCCGGGCAACGATGAATAACTACAATAGTCATATCATCATGCTGCGGATAATTATCCATAAATTTTCTGACATTCCGTACGATTGTATGAATAAGCTCGGAGGCTGATTTATGTTTGTTTGATTCGATGAGATTAATCAGTCGTTCTTCACCAAACTGCTGACGATTTTCATTCATTGCTTCGGTGAAACCATCCGTGTAATAAATCACCATATCACCCGGGTCGAGTACTTTAGCCTCTTCCCTCAATGTTCGTGTGAATATATCGCCTATCTCAAGTCCTAAGGCAATTCCATCACTATTTAATAACGTTGATTTTTCAGTGTTGCATTTACAAAAAATTGCTGGATTATGTCCGGCGCGGGCGTAACTTATGGTGTTGTTGTTAATATCGAGTATTGTATAGAACATACTCACAAAAGAATTTTTTTCCATGGTCTTGTAAAGTAATTTATTTACTTTGCCGAGGACAACTTTTGGCGAAGCATTCTCTTCGGCATGAGCCTGTAAAATTCCTTTTGTAAGAGTCATATAAATCGCGGCGCCGACACCCTTACCTGAAACATCACCTATCGCGATTCCGATTTTGTTATTGTCGAGTTTCACGAAGTCGTAGTAATCTCCTCCGGCTTCCACGGCCGGTATACTTAATCCGGCAATATCGTATCCCGAAATATTGGGATTCTCTTTCGGTAAGAGACTTAGCTGAACTTTTGCCGCAATTTCCATTTCTTTTTTCAGACGCTCTCTTTCTGAGATACGCGCAATGTGTGACGGCATGCCGAAACTTTCGAGAACAAATTCATCCTGTTTAATTCTGCTGATGAAATAAATCACAGGTGAAAGTATAATCATAATGCCGACAGGTAATAAGTTGTAGAGATAAAATGAATTCGATGAAGCTGAAAGAGTAAGCGCGCCGGTGATTAACGAAATGGTAAGCAGATCAAAAGAGAAATAAACATAAGCGAAAGAACAACTAAACAGAAATATTAAAAATAAATCGACTGGGGGATATGACACTGAAGGAGGAGTGATCATTATTACATTCCCAAGCGTAGCTGCCAAACCTGTGATAACTATCGATAACCATTTTCTTTTCCACTTTTGATATGTGATATTGATGATAAAAAAGATAATGACGAAACTCGACATAAACGCATATTCAAAAGAACTTAAAATTACATGTATGGCGGGATAACTTCCTGAAAATATGCCGAGCGAATTATTCATCGAAATGTAAAAATCATTCGTGTTGCTGTTTAATATATATTCGGCAAAATTGAATAAGAATACCAGACAGATGGCAATTATGAATCCGTAAAAAATTGATTCACCTGACTGAATTGTGAAAAATCTTCCTTTAAAAAAAGAATCAACGCCGCGTAACTTTTTAGGCCACAATTCGCGTGCAAAAGATTCTCCTACAGTCCAGCTCGTAAATACAAGTAATCCCAGAACGAGGTTTAAAATCAGGATATAAATAAGAAATAGTATCAGCTTTGTGAGGATGAGATTTATATTTCCAAGTCCAAATCCTTGTCCTAACCCCGGCCATATATTTATCATATTAAGAACAAGAATCAGATAAAAGATTACAAAAACTTTTCTTCCGGTTTTTAACCAGACTTCGCCCTGATGGTATTTTTTTATGAAAAAGTAAAATGCGAACTGAACGAGCAAAAAGATGAATACTGCGGAAACGGTTCCCAAAAGCGCGCTGGTAACTTCAAAACCACGTTCTGTGTTTTCAGGCAATTCAAAATCAATATCAAAGTAACCGGGTGAATTTCCCTGAATTCTTGCTTCAAGATATAATATTCCCGCAGGTTCCTGATACACAGTCTCCCACCTGAAAAAATAGTCGCTTCTGTTGTTAAGATTATTCACGTGACTTGAAACCAGATCAAAATCACTAAGCTCTATCCCGATTTCATTTTCCAGAAAGTCCGTGATAATTACTTCAGCAGAATCAATGTCAACAGTCGGAATATAAATAGAATCAGGAATTTGTCTGGTAAACGATTGTAGTTTGCCTGAATGAGTAAGAAAAACTCTGTATGTTGTTTGTGGTACGTCTCTGAATTCATTTTTATGGAACAAAATTTCCCAGCCGTGAACGGGTAGTTCTTCATTATTAATCACATTCTTAAACTTACTCGTACCCATCGTTTTAAGGTAGTAATTATTGTCTTCCGTGTTGAGGTATACATAACATTCTTTTTCGTAATTGTCGATCGGCACATCGAGCGAAGCTAAAAAATTTCCCGCGATTACAATGGCTTCTTCGCGGGTGATTTCCATCTCAAGAGTTTCATATTGATTATTGTTATAGAGAAAATAAATTCCTAGGCTGGCGATAATTCCTACAGCAATCCAGATTAAATCAGTCTTTCCCTTTTTCATGTAACCCCGTTTAAAAAACTCCTGATTAAGAAAGAATTTTGCTACTTATGACGATTGGAAAATAGAAATGTTTATCAATAAATTCAATTTAATAATGTGTGCTTATCAATATTAAATACCAATCTTTTCTGAAATCGATTACTTCTATAAAAAAAATATATCGGTAGTAATAAAATCCTGAAAAGGAAACGGGCAATAAAAATATCGGTAGATTTACATAAAAATTCTTAAAAGTCGTATATTTGTTTCGCTGGTTTCAGAATGAGCCGAAGTGAACATTTCACTTACTTTTCAATAATTATGTAAGAAATACGGAATGATAAAAAAAAAACTGATATGTGCTGATTGCCGGTTCAATGAGGAATGTTTTAGCTTTTGTGGAATTTTATTCATGAATTGGGAAGCTCATGTCACGAATTAGTCTTTTAAGAATAATCAATAAATTACTTTACAGCAGGTCTTTTCAAAACGTTCAGCAATTTTTAGTACATTATGTGGGCGGATTTTACAAAACCTTCGACAAACATCATATTTTTTTGTGGGCTGCGGGTTTATCTTTCTCAATTTTTGTTAGCATGATTCCCCTGATTTTACTCCTATTTTTCCTTCTCGGAAATCTGATTAATATCCAGACTGTTGAAGGTCAGGTTAATCAACTTATTGATACCATCATTCCATACCCTGAATTTGCCACTTATACGAAAAAATTTATCCTTTCACGTATTCCGGGTGTGATTCAATTTAAAAGTATGGCCGGGTATCTTGGCACGTTTGGTTTGCTTTTTACTGCGACATGGCTTTTCAGCGGTTTACGAACAATATTAAATACCATTTTCGGGATATCGAAGGATAAAAACTTACTGGTCGCATTTCTCAGAGATATGGGAGGCGTTCTGTTGGTAATATTTTTTGTTCTTCTGGGTACTGTAATGTTCCCGGCTACAAATATACTTATGCGAATTTCTGACAGACTTGAGATGCTTGCATTTTTAAGAGTGAGTGATTTCACTGATTTCATTTTTTCCGCTGTTTCGCTAATTGTTATCTTTGCGATTTTTTTCTTTGCCTACTATCTTATTCCCTATGAAAAAATGAGTAAGAAGGTGCCGCTCGTGAGCGCATTCTGGGCTACTGTGCTGTGGGAACTAGCCCGGCGTGTATTTGATTATTATATCTCCGCATTTTTGCTCAATAATAATTTTTACGGAGCTTTTATTCTTGTTATTGTTGTTTCATCGTGGATTTTTTATACATCCACTCTGTTTATTATCGGGGCGGAGATTGGTCAGTTGTACCGTGAAAGGAGACTTTCACTTATCGAAGCGAAAATGCAGGTATTGAATGAATCCGACTCCGACTAAAATATTCTTATTAACAGAAAAAATTTTTCGTTCAACAATTCTGATAAGGTGATTTATGGTTTCTTATAAAAATTATTTTGGCTCTCTTTTTAGATTTATTCTTATCTCGGTTATGCTTATTTCATGTAGTGGTCAAACCAAACAGGAAGCCCTGGCAAAAGATGCTAAGATAACGAGAACTGATAAAAATGTTGAAAGGCTGGAAAAAGAATACAGTAAGATGAAAATCTTTAATGTAAAGAAAAGATATGCTCATGCATATTATTACGAAGACGGAAGTGAGAAAAAAAGCAGATTGATTGAAGAAATTTCCTTTGATGAAAAGGGTAATCGTATTGAACATATCAAATACACCAAAGAAGTTATTGATTATAGGTTTGTTTACGAATATGATGATCAGGATAAATTACTTGTGATGAAATCTTTCAATGCTGATGGAAACCTGATGATGGAAAAACAATATATCTATGATGAAGAGGGAAGGAACACTCTGATTAATGAAATCGATCATTTTAATCCCAGGAATACTAATCATCGCCGTTTTAATTACAACGATTCGCTTGTTACAAGGATCCAACTGGAAAACGAAAGATTTGAAATCATCGCTGATGAAATCATAACCTATGATACGCTTGGTTATAAAATTGCTGAAACAAAATCAGAACCAAACAGTGGCGGTTATTCCGTTTTTTATACACATGATGATTACGGTAATATCAGCGAAATAGTCGCTCCATTTTATAAAATTGTTTTTTCATATGACGAAAAGGGGAATGTGATTACAGAAGAACTTTTCTCAACGCAAGCGCGGCAGCATAAATATGTATATCATTATGATGAAGACGGACTTCTTTTAGAAAGGATTCGATACGATAATAAGGAAGAAGTGGTTTTAAAACATGAGTTCAAATATGATTTTTACTAAGCGTTTTATCCTATGGTAAAATTTATTCCTCTTGGAGGCGCTGATGATATCGGGGCAAGCGCTTATTACATATCGATTAATGGTACCGGAATTCTGGTGGATTGTGGAATACATCCCCGAAAAAGAGGACTCGATTCACTTCCCGACCTGAATAAACTTGATGAATTACCCCTCGATTGTGTTCTGATTACCCACGCCCATCAGGATCACCTCGGCGCTCTTCCGTTTCTCATTAAAAAATTCCCGCATGTGAAAATATTCTCAACCCCGCAAACAAAGGAGATTGCTTTTCTAACCCTGAACAATGCCGTTTCGATTATAAAAAAAGAAGAAGCGGAAAACAAAAATTTTCCGGCATATACATATCCCGAAGTTGAGTTCCTCGTAAAATCAATCCGAGATTATGAATATGGAGAAAAATTTGAGGTGACAGGATTGTTGAATGAAAGCTCCTCGCCATTAATTGCTGAATTTTATGACGCGGGGCATATTCTCGGCTCTGCATCTATTCTCCTGGAACAGGACGAAAATAAAATATTTTTCACGGGGGATATTAATCTTTCGCCGCAATCGATAATGAACGGGGCGACTCTTCCAGAAAAAAAAATAACAACATTGATTACTGAATCTACTTACGGTAATACCGATACGAGAATCTTGGAAGGGTGGGAGAATGAAAGTTTGAATCTGGCGAAGTTTATTAATAAAAAAATTCATTCCGGCGGCTCAGTCCTTATTCCCGTTTTTTCACTTGGCAAAACGCAGGAGATTATTTCCGTTATTTCTTCATTAATGGAAAAGAAAAAAATAATCGATGTACCTGTTTTTACAGGCGGACTCGGGAGAAAAATATCGCGTGTTTATGATAAAAACCGTTATTTAGTTGATAGAAATAATCCGAACTTTGAACTGGATCATTTTTCACAGAATGAAATAGTACTTCCGAAATTATTCACTGAAATTAAAAACAATCCTTCAATTGTAGTTTCATCCAGCGGTATGATGATTGAAGGAACTCTTTCATTTGAGATAGCAAAATACTGGCTCAGACAAAAAGATTTCGGTGTTGCTATTGTTGGTTACATGGATCCCGAATCGCCTGGTTACCGTATCTCGAATTTGTCGATGAATGAAAAGATCAGACTTACGGATTTATCGGAAGAAATAGTAAACCAGTCTGAGGTGAAAAAGTTTTATTTTAACTCTCACAGCACAAGAGATGAACTTTTGGAAATAATAAAAAAAACGAAACCTGAAAATGTTATCATCATACATGGTGAAGAAGAAGGACGGAACTGGCTTGGCAGCAACACAGTGAAAATTATTCCGTCAGCAAAAATATTCTCACCGGCGCAAGGCAACGAAATAATTCTCTGCTGTAATTAATTCAGTTTACATCGCACCGAATTATTTTTATATTCATTCATCTCAATCATAAAAAATGCGGACAATGTACAACCAAAAATATGCAGGTTTCTGGAAAAGATTAGGCGCTTTTCTGATAGATCAAATAATTCTTGGAATTGCTCATCTGGTTGTAATAATTCCTTTTTGGGGATTCTTCATCTGGGATTTTCTTAATCTTGATGAACCTGATAAATCGCCTCAGTTTGTAAGCATACAGGCGGAAAATTTTAATGAACTTGAATTAACCGGTTTGTTTTATTTCGCGATTGCTTTCATGATTATTTCACTGATTATCGACTGGCTTTATTATGCATTGCTGGAAAGCTCTGCTAAACAAGCTACAGTCGGCAAAATGGTTTTTAGTATAAAAGTAACGGATAGTGAGGGTAAAAGAATCTCCTTCGCCCGCGCGTCGGGAAGGCATTTTGCAAAAATCCTATCCGGTATGTTTTTAATGATCGGTTATATCATGGCTGGTTTCACCTCAAAGAAACAGACCTTGCACGACATAATTTCGGATTGTGTGGTCATTAATACACTTTATATAGACTACGAAGAAATAGGCAAACAGAATCAGATCAATGATGAGTGGATTCTGCGATGAAAAAATTTACCGGTTTATAGCCGGTTATTTATAATCGCTGCAATATTGTAAACAAAAAATCCGCATGACATTGATAACCGAACACGCTTCGTTTCTCTAACAATCACATTGCAATAACAGCGGCAGTCTTTTTCCTGAAGGAAGAGAAAAAAAATGCTCACTTATAATTGTGAAGGTGACGATGCAAATTGAATTTTTTCGCACTGATAACTGTTGATAATCATAATCGGCGATAGAATTACCTGGAGAAATTTATTCGTATATTTGTGTCATTAATTAACAGTTCATTCAGTAAGTAAAGAAGATAATCTTGATAAAAAAATTTTTTAAGAAACTTAAAAACATTATTTCTGCAAAGTCAGGAAGCGAAACAGTAACTGTTGTAAAACCGGCAAGCGAGCAAAAATCATCGGGACCGAAACACAGACCATATAAACAAAAAACGATAAAAAGCACCCAACACGCGAAAGTGCCGAGGAAAAAAGAGACGCCTGAAGAATATCGTCTTCGTCATGAAAAACGCGCCATGAAACAAGGGATAAAACCTGTTGTTCAGCAAAAGATTATTCTGGCGGAGATTTGGGATAGTTCGGTTTTTAAGGTTCCTGTTGTTGACGGCAAAAGACGTTTTCATGATTTTGATTTACCTCAAGAAATTCTTCATACAATCTATGATTTGGGATTTCAGTATTGCACTCCTGTGCAGGCGGAAACGCTTCCCAAATCTTTGATGGGCGAAGACGTGACCGCACAGGCTCAAACAGGAACAGGAAAAACCGCTGCATTCCTGATAACCATATTCAGTCACATCCTAAAATCTCCCTTGGATAATAAACGAAAAAACGGAACACCACGCGCTCTGATACTTGCGCCTACGCGTGAGCTTGTTTTACAGATTGAAAAAGATGCGCGTGAATTGGCTAAATATTTCCCATGTTCGATTCTCTCGCTTCTCGGTGGAATTGATTATCAAAAACAACAAAAAATTCTGAAGAGCGAGCCGTGCGACCTTTTAATCTGCACTCCCGGTCGTTTAATCGACTTCATCAAAAAAATTTTAGTATTAGATGAAGCTGACAGGATGTTAAATATGGGTTTTATTCCCGACGTAAAAAAAATTGTTTACAACTTGCCGCAAAAATCAAAACGGCAGACAATGTTTTTCACGGCGACAATGAATTCGGATGTAAAACATCTTGCCGAATCATGGACTAAACAGGCGTTTGATATTAATGTCACTCCCGAGGAAATGGCGGTTGAAAGTATCGAACAGATAACTTACATAACAACCGTTGAAGAAAAACCAACGCTGTTATACAATGTAATCATGCAAAAAAATCTTGAACGCGTTTTGGTTTTTGTTAACAGAAGAGATGAGGCGAAAAGTTTGAAAGATACTTTTCAGAGATACGGGATAAGCTGCGCGCTCTTAACGGGGGATGTTGATCAGAAACAAAGAATAAACCGTCTGGAAAAATTCCGCGAGGGCAAAGTCCGCGTTCTCGTTGCTACTGATGTCGCCTCGCGGGGAATTCACGTTGAAGCGATTTCACATGTGATAAATTATAATATGCCCCAGGATATTGAGGATTACGTTCATCGGATCGGAAGAACCGGACGCGCCGGCGCTACAGGAATTTCAATAAACTTTGCCGATGAGCAGGATTCTTACGAACTGGGAAGACTTGAAGAGTTTCTCGGAAAGAAAATTCATTGTGTATTTCCTGAACCGGTTTTACTGGAACCAATTCCGGATAAACTTCTGACAGCGGAAAAACCAAAGGGAGAAAATACTAAATTCCGGAAGAGGGGATACAGAGGTTACGGAAATAAACCGGGAACGAAGGCAAAAGGAAATTTCAAAAATAAACCAGCCATTGATAAACCGATGTAATGCCCGGCAGCGAAATCTCCCTTCAGCAATTCATGGAATGAACAGAGGTTTGTATTTGACGCAATTTTTCTGGTAAAAAAAACCCGGTTGTCGCCAACCGGGTCGGAAGAATAGTATGCATGGAGTTCTTAAAGTGTTAAACCTGCGAACAGCGGCGCCTGATCGGGATGTTCTTCAATATATTTTTTAACAAGATATGCATGGTAAAGTTTGTCGCTCATCCTGCGCACTCTTTCATCTGAGTTGAACAATGCCGTTCTTTTAAGGAGAAATAGACCCTGCTCATTTTCAATTTTAACAAGAGACAACGCGGCTATAAGACGGGCTCCGGGATTTTTATCATCGCGTAAAATCTTCATTAGAAAATCAACTGCTTTTTCCGATTTCATTTCACCGAGATAATAAGCCGAGCTGATTCGCAATCCGTCGTTTTCTGATTGAACTCCGACTAAAAGGTTGTCTTCAACTTGTTCTGACTTGTTTTTTCCGTCGGCGAAAACAGAGACTGATGTAATGAGCAGAATCAGCATAAAGGATAAAAATAATTTGGTATTCATGATATCCCCCCCAGGATTTAATGAATGATTTATTTTTTAATCCATATCAACAGTTTCAAAGATCATTTATGAATTTCGTGTCTTAAGACGATGGCAGGTTAGTCTTGTTCCGCAAAAAACTGTTCTTAATAAAAAATACCCTATTCATGCAGGTAGAGAAAAATATTACAGAAAAAATCCGTAAGAATTTAACCCGGTAATAAAGGTTGTTTTTTCAGAAAATTGTCAGAATAATTTCATTAGGAAGTGAGAATTTCACGGATTATTTTTACTGGCGAAAAATTTTTGGTGCAATATATGATTCCCTTCGAACACACCTGGCTGCCTTTCATTTACCTTTATGTAGTCGGCGGAATATTCTTCTTTATCGGAATGTACATAATTAAAAAAAGCGGCGCTGTTGACCTGAAAAAGAAAAGACACCGCCTTTGGTGGAAGGTTCTTATTTACGGCTTTCTCTATTTTATGACGCTTCATGCAATACTTATTTTAATTGCAATTTATACTTAACCCGGGTAAAAAATTATGGATGTTAATAATATCGGTACTTCAACCGATTGGATAGTGATGGTTGTGTATTTTTTAGCCATCATGCTTTTCGGCTCCTATTTCAGCAAATATAACAGAACAACTACCGATTTCTTTTTCGGCGGAAGAAGATTTGCCTGGTGGCTTATTGCAATGAGCATAGTTGCCACGGGAGTCGGTAGTCACAGTTTTATCAAATATTCGGCTAAAGGATTCACGGATGGGTTCGCTTCAACCATGACTTATCTTAATGATTGGTTTTTTATGCCGATGTTTATTTTCGGATGGCTGCCGATAATTGTGTATACGAAAATCAGATCGATTCCGGAATATTTCGAAAAAAGATTCAGTCCGTTAACAAGATTTTTAGCGACAATTCTCTTACTTCTCTACATGGTCGGTTATGTCGGAATCGGATTTTTAACCATGGGAAAAGCGATACTTCCGCTTCTTCCTTCTGGATTTGAAATTCTCGGTATGCAATTCGACATAACTCTCATGGGTTTGGTTATTGTCATCGCTGTAATTGTTGGTATCTATATTACGTATGGCGGACAGACTGCCGTAATTTTCACGGATCTCGCCCAGGGGTTTATTCTCATCTTTGCAGGTTGTCTTGTTTTCTTTCTCGGAATTGATTATCTGGGCGGATTCGGAGTTTTTTGGGACCTCTTGCCTGTATCATGGAAACTCCCTCTGGCGGAATTTAATGATCCGCCGGGATTTAATTTTGTAGGAATTTTCTGGCAGGATGGAGTCGCCGGTTCCGTAGGATTTCTTTTCATGAACATGGGACTCATAATGCGATTTATGTCCTGTAAAAATGTTGACGAAGGACGAAAAGCGGCTACGTTTAACGTTCTGTTCATGCTTCCCGTTTCAGCAATTGTTGTCGGTAACGCCGGTTGGATTGGTAAAGCGATTTCATCAGCATTCCCAGACGTTGTTAGTCCGGATACAAATCCCGATTCAATTTTTGTTGTTGTCGCCAGCATTATTGCCCGCCCCGGAGTTTTTGGGTTTGTTATGGCTGCTTTAACCGCGGCG
Source organism: uncultured Melioribacteraceae bacterium (assembly GCA_964516545.1). Taxonomy (GTDB): domain Bacteria; phylum Bacteroidota; class Ignavibacteria; order Ignavibacteriales; family Melioribacteraceae; genus JAHISV01. The sequence continues at coordinate 10,142 of CAZEXO010000029.1, read as the reverse complement.
CTCATGTCAACAGTTGATACGTTGCTTAACGCGACTGCCGCAATATATATTAATGATGTGCATCGTCCATTTAAAAAATGGATGAAGAGTAAAAAGATGACAGCTGTGGCTGAAGATAAAAAAGAACTTAATTCAGCAAGACTGGCTACCGTGTTTTTTACTTTTCTCGGCGTGCTTGCCGTTATTCCTTTCAGTACATTTCCTACTGTTTATGAAGCGCATGGATTTTTCCACTCAACTCTGACCCCGCCGCTTGTCGTTGCCATTATGTTCGGAATATTCTGGAAAAAATTTACCAACACATCCGTCATTTCTACATTCATCGGCGGCGTTGCGTTAATGGTTCTCGGAATGTATTATCCGGTGCCGCTAATACAATTATTCGATCACGGTACGGTGTTTGTACCTGATCATCCTTATATATACATAGGCGCTCTTTATAATCTTTTCGTCTGTGTATTCATTGGAGTAATAACAACCTTAACCGATAAACAACAGAAAAGATTAGTTGAGCGGATAAAACAAAATCCGAATCATAAAAATATTGTTGCAACATTAACGGTGTTGGCGGTTATTATTTTCGCGGTAATTGTGTTTAATCTTGCTTCATTGCCGGTGTTGTTGATCCTGTCGGTTTTACTTGTTGTGTTGGTGATTATCTCTTCCCTCTACTACATTGGTTATGACGAGGCTTCTAAAATCGAAGGACTGACTGTCTGGTCTATACAAAGAGCGAAAGAAATATTCAAGGGAAGTAAAATTAACGAAAGAGAAGGTGAGACAATAAAAGTAAGCTGGAAAAAAATACCAGGCGAAGAAAATATTGTTTACTTCTCAAAGAATGATATGAATAGAATGGCTGCTGAAGTTGGTGATCTGGTGTATCTTAATGATGCGCGGAAATGGATGGGTGGATTGAAATCGGCTCACTCGGTATTTGGTAAACCGCATGATGAAGACGGAATTGTTTTTATGACGGATGAAAATATTCAGCAGGGACAGTTTGTGGAAGGAAAAACTCTGACCGCTGAAAAAGAAATGTAATTTATGAATCAGATTCAGGCAAAGGAGCAAAGCTATTAAAACATAAGTGATAATGGTTCCTGATAATTTTGATTTGTGGTGACTCACCGTGAAGAAAAAAAGGGTGAAATTTCTCTCACCCTTTAAATTGATTTCTACAGAATTAACGATAACAAAACTAATGCGATTGCAATAGGTATGACTAATTTTGCTATATCTATTAAAAGTGCGCTTACGCTTGTACGTTCGTTTTGATTAATTTCTTTTTGCATTTTATCCTCCTGCTGAAATTATTGTTTTAGAAAATAAATGAGAGACGCTTGCCAAACGCCCATAAATACCGGGTTTGAAAAACATCCTATTCCGTTATACAATTGATTTTAAGTGAGCAGAGCAGGAGGGCTTCTTAGTTGATTTGATGTGAAAATAATTCGTGGATTAATTCTGCCGGTCGGTAACGACTTAAAGGATGAAATCAAATATTTGAATGATGTCCATTCGTCTTTCAGCAAACAGAGATAATAATTTTTCTCGGTAAGATTTTTCTGATATTCATTTATATTTGTTTTGGTTGAATGCTTGTCGGTGGAAAAGGCATAATACTCAGAAGAGTTCGCGAGATAATTCTCGGTTATTTTGCCTTCTCTGGGAATTTGTTCTGAAATATTCTCATTATTTGTTCTAAGAAAGGGATGTAATGCCTGAAAAAAAATCAGAATGAGAAAATGAAGGATAAGTATTTTCTTAGCCTGGCTGAAGGATTTATACCCGTTATACATTTATCTGCTTTTATGTTAATGCAAACATACACATAAATTTTAATTTTGCAATCGGCAATGTTGGGTTTTGTTGATAATGATTTTTGAATACCGCAAAAATGAAAATCAAAAGAGAGATGCCGGACGATAAAGGACAAAAGGCAGACTCAAATATCAAATACAGAACCAGCAGACAAACAATAAATTCTGATAACTAAACTCAACGAATCTGTAAAATAATTTGTATCAATAGTTTGAAATCCGCGATATCATCAAAATATTTTTCAAACAGCTTCTTAAGCTAATCCTACTTTAGCCTTAATTAAGAGAAAATTTTTTTTTAACTTGCCATAAACCATTTCGAGGGAATATTGTCTCAGCAAACAGCATTCAAACTAATATCTCAGCTTGTCAGCGATTTCAAAACAAACGAATCCAAATATCTTTCACCCGCTTATTCCGAAGCCGATGTACGTAAAGATTTTATCGACAAGTTCTTTAACGCCCTCGGCTGGGATGTTTATCACAACGAGCAGAAAAATCCCTACGAGCAGGAAGTTAAAATCGAACGCGGCGTTCAGATGGGCAGACAGCAGAAACGCGCCGACTACGCCTTTTACCTTCAGCCCAATTTCAGAGATGTTAAATTTTATCTGGAAGCTAAAAAACCTTCGCGGAATCTTACAAACTCCGACGACTACTTCCAGGCATGCCGCTACGGATGGAACGCCGGTACGTCCATAACTTTCCTAACAGACTTTGAAGAACTGCACATTCTCGACTGCCGGACAAAACCCGACATAACCTCAATCCTGAATAATAAAATTAAGAAGTATCATTACAGCGAATACGCCGACAAGGAAAAGTTCGCGGAAATTTACTGGCTGCTCAGCCGCGAAGCTGTCGGCGGTAATTCTTTGGAAAAATTTTCCGAAAGCCTTCCGAAACCGAAAGGCAAAACCATCGGCAAAGGAACTCACCGCGGCGCTTATCAATCCATTGACGAAGCCTTCCTTGAAGAACTTGACGATATTCGTAATTCATTAGCCAGGGCATTTAAAAAATCCAACCCACATCTCGGCAGTGATGAACTTACGGAAATGACACAGCGTACCATCGACCGGCTCGTGTTTATTCGTTTTCTCGAAGACAAACAAATTGAACCGGATCATTATGTAAGTCAGTTTGCCGTTTCAGATAAAGCCTGGAAAGATTTCACAATTTCCTCAAGAAAATTGGACGCCAAATACAACGGGGTCGTTTTCAAAAAACACGCCATTGATACGGATAACTTTATTGAACCCGAGGATAAAACTTTCTCTTCCATCTGCGGGGAACTGGCGCACTTAAACTCGCCTTATAATTTCGACATAATTCCCATCCACATACTCGGATCAATTTACGAAAGATTTCTCGGCAAGGTGGTAATTGCCACGGATAAACGGGTGAGAATTGAGGAGAAACCCGAAGTAAGAAAAGCCGGCGGAGTTTATTACACTCCGCAGTACATTGTAAATTATATTGTTGATAATACCGTCGGTAAAATGATTGAAGGAAAAACTCCCAAAGAAATTTCGAAGATGCATTTCGCCGATATTTCATGCGGCAGCGGCTCGTTTCTTATTACCGTGTTCGACAGGCTTCTTGAATATCACCGCAAATGGTATCAGTTAAATCCCAGGCAGGCAAAAAAGGACGGATGTTATTTTCAGGACGGAGTCTGGATACTTTCCCTGAAACAAAAACAAAATATTCTTACCAACAATATTTACGGCGTTGACCTTGACGCGCAGGCCGTTGAAGTTACACAGCTTTCGCTTTACTTAAAATTGCTTGAGGATGAAACCACGGCAACCGCGCAGGATACCTGGGTAATGTTTAAAGAACAGCTTTTACCTAACCTGAATAAAAATATTATTTGCGGAAACTCGCTTATAGGCACCGATATTCTTGAAGGAAAATTATTTAACAGGGAAGAAGAACTGAAACTTAAGCCCATGAATTTTGAGGATGTTTTTCCCGAAGTGATGGCAAACGGCGGCTTTGATGCCATTGTGGGAAATCCACCGTATGTTCAGTTATCGCATTTCTTTGAAGTTAAACACTACTTTGACGAATCATTTCGAACATTTTCTGGAAATAGTGATTTGTATGTTCTATTTATAGAGAAAGCAGTTTCGCTATTGAGAGAAAATACAATTTTGGGTATGATAGTATCAAATAAATGGTTACGAGCTGATTACGGATTAAAGCTTCGCAGTTTTATTGAGAATAAAATTATACTTGAGGAAATTATTGATTTTGGAGAATTACCTGTATTTAAAAATGTTGGTACCTTTCCGTGTATCATAATCGCATTTAATAGTATGAATAAGATCTCTAAGACGAAATTTACACAAATAAAAAAATTACCACCCAATGGATCAATACATGAACAAATGAATAATAATTTCATAAATCTCACTATCAATAATGATTGTAATGGATTTTGGATTTTAGCAGAAGAGAAAACACAAAAACTTTTAAGAAAAATAGGTGAAAACTCAATTGAGTTAGGGGAATTGTATGCTAATAAGATTAGGCGTGGAGTAGTCTCGGGTTATAATGAAGCTTTTATCATTGACGAAAAAACGAAAAAAGAATTAATTGAGAAAGATAAAAATGCAAATATGATAATAAAACCATTCGTATCAGGAGATGAAACAAGGAGATATCATCTTAATTGGGATGGACGATACATACTTTTTACTAGACGAAATATTAGCATTAATAAATTTCCTAGTGTAAAAGAACATCTTCAGAAATTCAGGCGGTTTTTAGAACCTAAAAAATCTAGAAGTGACAAAACTGGAAGAAAACCTGGCAAATATGCATGGTATGAACTTCAGGACTCTACGAACTATTTTGAAGATTTTGATAAACCCAAAATAGTGTATGGTCAATTTCAAATTGCTCCGCATTTTTGTCTATCCATTGAACCATTGGTGTTTGGCAGTAATCACTATATGATCGTGGGTGAGGACACCAACGATTTATTTTCTTTACTTGGAATATTGAATAGTCAGCTATATTTCTTTTTTATGAAAAATATTACAGGCGTTTTAGGTGATGCTGATAATCGAGGTCGAATTATTTCACAGAAGAGCCATATAATTAATTTTCCAATTAAGCAAGCCCAAGATGACGTAAAACATCATGTTCGTTTTAAAATCGTTAACCAAGTCAACAAAATCCTCGAAACAAAAAAACAATTACATACCGCCAAAACCGAAAGTGAAAAAGAATACCTCGAAAAAAAATGCGCAAACATTGACCGGCAAATAGACGCGCTCGTGTACGAACTCTACGAATTAACTCCCGAAGAAATAGCGATAGTAGAAAACAGCGTGAAATAGAAAGAACCCCATACTTCTCCCGAAGGGATGCCTACGGCAAGTATGGGGATCGAGCACAACCCATGCTTCTCCCGAAGGGATGCCTACGGCAAGCATGGGGGGTAGGGCGATCAACAAAAAAGGGCTTTAGCCCTGACAAAAGGAGTTAACCATGTCACACGTAAAAATATGGATACACGCCGTTTGGGGTACAAAAAATCGCGAACGCGTTCTGACAAAAGAAATTCGTCAACAACTCTTCCACCACATCCGCGACAACGCCGAAACAAAACAAATATACATCGATTCCATTAACGGTGACATGGACCATGTTCATTGCCTGTTGGCATTAAATGCCGATATGTCTATTGCAAAAACAATGCAACTCATCAAAGGTGAAGCGACACATTGGGCTAACGAGAACAAATTACTGAAACACAAACTAGATTGGGCGAATGAATATTTTGCCGTTTCGGTCAGCGAATCAATGATAGAAAAAGTCCGGGAGTATATCAGAAACCAGGAAGAACATCATAAAAGAAAAACATTCGCTGATGAGCATGAAGAGTTTATTATAAAGTACGGTATGAAACCTCAGGGCTATCCGTAGGATTCCTTTGGAAAAGCCCGACTGGTGTCCGCGGTACTTCATAAACCCCCCGATAAATCGAGGGGATAAATCACCCAGAGTACCAACTCCACGCTTCAACATGAAGCCAGACGTAACCACATGCTTCAGCATGAGGACAGAGAGAATCCCATTCTTCGCATGAAGCCAGACGTAACCACATGCTTCAGCATGAAGTCAGAAGCCAACCCCCATTTTTCGCACGAGCCAGAAGATAAGCCCCATGCTTCAGCATGGGGAGAACAAAATACAAACAACAAAAGGGCTTTAGCCCTGACAAAGAAAGCAGCATTATCTGATCCGGCAAGAAAAAACATAAGTCACGGCTAAAGCCCGTCAGTTTTTCAGCACCACTCAAGCCCCCCGATAAATTGGAGGCTAAGTCATTCATCAAATCAAATGAACAACTCTTTTTTGAACTCAACAGCTTAACCGAAGAAGAAATAGAGACAGTGGAAAATTCGCCAGAGAAATAATACATTGTTTTCCATCTTCTATAATTTTTGTAAAACAGTCTCAAGTCCGGTAAGAATGTTATACTCAAACAGGAGAGAAATAAAATGGAAGTAAAAATTGAAAATGGAAAACTGCACATCACTATTGATTTGCAGGAACCGACGCCCAGCGCATCCGGAAAAACATTAGTGATTGCAACTACACACGGAAACATGACAACGCCATGTCTCGTAGACGGCAAAAATGTGATAATAGGTCTGAACGCCTACATAAAAAAATAAACTTTCGTCGATGCTGTACAATAAGCGGAGTTATTTTGCGAATATCGCCGAAGTAATAATCCTGTAATTTGAGTCACCTTTAATTATGTAGTTAGGAACATTCAATTTTGTACAGTAAGCAAAATTTATCAGCTAATTTTTACTTTCCTTGTTTCAATTCTTCTTCAAGTTTTTTTACCGTGTCAGTATCATTCAGTTTTTTATAGATTTCAATTTTTCTTTCCAAAAGATAATCTTGAGTCCAATTTTCAAGTATAGCTAAATTTGACAAGTCTGATAATACTTCCTGGTAATTATTTAGTTTTTCGTTAATACTAATTCTCTGAATATAATATGAATAGAGTGTTTCGGAATCTGGATTTTGGGAAGCTAAAATATCTAATACTTTCAATGCAGATTCCAATGAATCATTGAGTTCAAGTACTGTTGCTTTTGTGATGTATGCAAAACAAAAATCCGGATTAAGTTTTATCGAAGAATCTAAATCTTTTATTTGAGAGTCTATATTTCCTTTATGAGTCCTTGACCTTAAAAAATAGGCCACTTCATCTGGTTTTATTGAAAATAGTTTATCCGCGTAAAACTTGAGACTATCAAAACTGTAGATTTTTCCGTAGTACAAAGCTAATCCAGTCAATGCAGCAGTATTGTTACTATTCAAATCCAGCACTGTAGCAAAATCTTTTCTTGCGTCCTCAATTTGCAATAAATTTAAATAATGAAATCCTCTCTTAATATATAAATTGGGATTATAATTCTCCTTTAATAGATTCGTATAATTATTCACTTCTTGTTTGTCTAATTCATAATTAAAAGGCGAGTTATTGTAATAATCATTTACCAGTTTCCAAACAACCAATTCTTGTTTTTCTTGTTGCTTTGAACAAGTCAGTAAGATCAACACACTCCAAATTATATAGCCTACATAGCATATTTTTTTCTTCATTGTTTATTTCCTAAATATTTATATAATTTATACCAATTTTAATAGTTAACGTCTCTCTCCTCTGGAGTATTTATTCCACTCTTCCATGCCCTCAAAATACCAGTCATCGGTTGGATCATCGGTTGGTGATGTTGATTTTGACTTGCTTTTAGCAGGACATTTGCTATTATCTTTTTTCGTAAAAGATTTTTCAAGCAATTTGAATATTTCATCATATCTAGGTTTTGTTAAAGAAATTACATCACCTTTAGCGAACGAAGTTGCTTCAATACCACTGATTTCTCTGTATAATTGCCTAATTCTATTTAAATTCTTTTGAGTAGGGTCAAATGAATAGTCATTCAAATTCATTTTAGTTATTGTTTCTCCTTTATCTACTAATCCCTTTACAGTTGTTGCAGTATTAAAAAATTGTCTTATCCATTCTATATTTACCTTTTGTAATCCTGATGGATCAATATAATTAACCGGATCATTTACACAGTACTCATACAAGTTACTTACTCCGCCGCCAAATAAAATGGGGTCTTTAGCAGTCCATCGCCCAGTTTTAGAGTCGTAATCTCTTGCACCAAATCTTACAAGTTTTGTTTGTTCGTCATGCAGTCCACCTGCAAATGCAAATGGCAAATTAAAGTTTCCACTTTGTGAAAGAATATTCCCGTATTCATCATATTCAATTTCCTGAACTACATTTCCTGTTTGTGAATTTATGACTAATCTGACAGAACCTAAATGATCTGTAATCACTTTATAAGTTGAGTCACCTCTAACAATGTAGTCTGGGCAATTGATCTTGGTTCCGTAAACAAAACGCATCAATACATTGTTATTACTATCAAGTTCGGCAACCGGATTTAACTGGTCTTGATACAACCACTTATTCGTAACGACTCCGTTCACTTTTTTCCCGATGCGTCGATTCATTCCGTCAACAATATAATCAATCATATCACCATTGGGCAATGACACATTTAACAAATTTCCGAAAGCATCGTAGGTGTATTGAGTAGTATCGGAACCTTCAATCTTCATCGACAAATTTCCGGCAGGTGTATAAATGTATTGCGATGAGCCGTGGGTGAGCATGCGATCTTGTTCGTCATAACTAGCGGAAAGAGTGTCTATCTCGGCGTAGCCACCAGGCGAAGACGGATCAATGGTCATTAAGTCATTGGTCATTAGTTGTAAAGTACGGTTGCCGTTATCGTCGTAGATATATTCGTTCGTGACTACGCTGTTGCGTTTTACTTCTGTCAGGTAACCGATGGAATTGTAAGTGTACTCATACACCAGGGTGCTATCCTGTAATACTTCGGTTTTACTGGCTATTCTTCCAAGTGAGTCGAGAGCGAAAGAAAGATTGTAGAGTGTATCTGTCCCAATGGCTACTTTGTAATTCGTAACTTCGCCGAAATTGTTGTATTCGTAATTATCGGTAAGTTGGTTTAGTGTTGTCCCAGTTAAAAGTCCGTTATCCGGATTGTAGTTAATCGCTAAATCACCTGCCAGGGTTATCAATCCATCATTGTCATAATCAAAGTTTATCGTATGATTTTGATTTAGGATCTGGGAAATAATCCGGAAATCATTATTATAATCTACTTCGAGTATACCCAAAGTAACCGGGTCGGAAGGAATCGAATAATCAATTACATCCATTCGGATAGGCAGAGAACCATTGTAGTATATTTCGTTTGATATTCCACGGGATGAAATTACAGATGTGAGTAATCCGCTTACAGGGTGATATTCGTAATCTGTAAAACCGCCCGGGTAGGCTATTTTAGATAATTTTCCAGCGCCTCCGCAGTTACAACCGGTGGAATCGTATTCCAGAATTATATTCAAACTATCCGGACGAAGGATATTTGTTAGTCTTTTATCAAGATCATAAACATAATGGATACTTCCGTAAATACCGGTTGTGTCAGGAGGGGAGTATAGATTATTGAGATTAACATTGTTATAATCGAATAAATGCAGGGGCTTTCCGGGGGGCTGGATGGAAATCAAGTTACCATTTGCATCGTAGTTATAATTTATTTCCTTATTGTTCGGAAGAATTTGTTTTGTGATCCTGCCGACGGAATCATATTGCATGACTTCGGTTCTTTGCATAGGATCGGTAATAGTACTTAAACGCCCCCGCGAGTCATACGTGAATGTTGATGTTCTGTAACCCTGTGTTATTCCGGTTAATTGCCCATAGTTATTATAGGAATAATTGACTGTTTCCATTCCATATATATCTAAACTAGTTACCCTGCCGAGCGAATCAATGTATTGAACAATGCCTCTATATTCAGGGGAAAGATACAAAAAGCCCCCGTAGTTTTTATTATAATCTGTAATCCACTGTTTACCATTAATAATTGTACTTGTTGTTAAACCCGTAACTTCATCTCCAGTAATCTCATAAATGGTTTTATCCTGAGTAATAATTGACTGCAGCCCGTCGGGTAAAGTTATTTTTAGAGTATCAATAAGAGGTGATTCCATACCCCACTGCGGATCCGGTTTTGAAATTTGTGTAGAAATTATTCCGGAGGGTGAGATTGTAGTAAGTGATCCGTCTGTCGCATATATTCTTTTCGTGATTGGACCGGCCGCATCTTGTGGGTCAAGTCTCTTTTTATGTGTAAAAACAATTATAAAAGAAGGTGTTACGCTACG
>CAZEXO010000028.1:16079-27542 GCA_964516545.1 uncultured Melioribacteraceae bacterium | reverse complement strand
GTGGGATTCGAACCCACGGTACCCTTGCGAGTACACTACCTTTCCAGGGTAGCCAGATCAACCACTCCTGCACCTCTCCGAAGAATTGAGGGTGTAAATATATTCATAACATTTATTTTATGAAAATTTTTCTTTGGAATTAACCAAGATTATCTTACTTCAACGTACCGATTTTATCATTCACTACTTAGTCACTGCCAAATAAATTCCATACGGGCAATAAATTATTTCTAAAAAATTGAGATAGCGATGCATTTTACTTCATTATTATCTAAATTTGTCCTCGTTCAAAAACGGAGAGATGCCAGAGCGGTTGAATGGGGCGGTCTCGAAAACCGTTAGCCGTGTTATGCGGCTCGAGAGTTCGAATCTCTCTCTCTCCGCAAATATTGATAACTCAATCGACTCAGTTATGTCGGGAGTCATCTTTTGTTTTATTACTTGTTGAACTACTATCAATTTTCAATTCACCATTTGGGGGATCAATGAATAAACTGAATATTCTGGTTGTTGGCGGAGCCGGTTACATCGGCAGTCATATTGTTGCGGACTTATGCGAAGCCGGTCATAACGTAATAGTGTTTGATAATCTTTCATTTGGATTCAGAGAAAATGTACCCGTCCAAGCTGAATTGATAATCGGTGATTTACGGAATGAAGAGGATTTAAGAAAAGCATTATCGAAAAACATTGATGTCGTCTATCATTTCGCCGCGCTCAAAGCTGTTGGCGAATCCATGATGCTTCCGGAAAAATATGCCGAAAATAATATTATGGGCACCTTGAAATTGTTGAATATCATGGCTGAGCATAATGTTAAGAAAATTATCTTTTCTTCTTCTGCGGCAGTTTATGGCGAGCCGCAATACATGCCCATTGATGAAAATCATCCTATCAATCCTGAAAATTATTATGGATACACAAAAGTTTGTATTGAAGAAAATCTTAAGTGGTTTGACAGACTTAAAGGAATCAAATACGCGGCGCTAAGATATTTTAATGCTACCGGCTATGATTTGAAAGGAAGAGTAAACTGTCAGGAAAAAAATCCCGCTAACCTTTCGCCGATAATTATGGAAGTAGCTTCAGGTCAGAGAGAAAAATTATTGGTTTACGGGAATGATTACTCAACACCTGACGGAACATGTATTCGTGATTACATACACGTCAATGATTTAGCTGAAGCTCATTTGCTGGCAATGGATTATCTTTTTGAAAACGACAAAAGCCTAGTAATTAATCTTGGAACGGGAAAAGGGCATAGTGTTATTGAAATGGTTAAAGCTGCGTCTGAGGCAACTGGAAAGAAAATTGCTTTTGAGTTTGTTGAAAGGCGTCCCGGCGATCCTAAAGAATTAATGGCAACGTCGCTGCTCGCAAAAAAACTTATTGATTGGGAACCGAAATTCTCCGACCTGAATACGATTTTCTCATCGATGAAAAAAGTATATAACGTTGATTAAAGTCTGCTGAAATGTTTTTATTGCTTCGGCACAAATCAGAAAGTCATGCGTCCTAATGAATGATTTTAAAAAATCTTTTATGAGGATGACATGAATCTCAGAGAAATACTCGAAGGAATTATTGCAAATAATACTCCGGTATTATTGTGTGACAGCAATAACAGTTGGGAAGCTAATGATTTATTACAAAAATTATCACCAATAATGTTAAAACGTCAGGCGCATATTCAACCGGGACTTTACATAGCAGAAGTAAGCGATAAGGGTTATCTTGGAAGTGTTTTATATAAGATCAAACAGAAATAAATCATAAATCAAATCTGCTTTTTGAATGAAACAGAAAAGTAAACTAACAATGCATGGAGAGGATTAAAGAAAAAATTTCTATGCATTGTTATAAATTAATTATTGAATGATGATTATTTTTTCGACATAAAATAATTCACACGCCCCGTCACCCTGATCTGTTCTCGAAAGTGAGCTGCGCCATTTGAAACCATCGGGTCCGATAACTTTTACAAGAAAACCTTCCAGATGAATAATGTTACCAACTATTGTTTCATCAATAATTTCTTCTACATCATCATCAGCGGGGATTATATGCATATTCGCACTGCTTCTGCTGATTATATTTTTAGGAATTGGGAGCGGGTTCGCTCTCCACATGTACCATCGTTTACCCTGGGTTATAGAAATTTTATCAACAACGGACTGATCCGACATCAGACCCCAGCCTAGAGCAAGATCCACCGGCGAAATTTCACTTCCTTCGTCGATATAATAATTCTCTTTTCCCAATACCCGCGCATCTAGTTTGAACCCGGCTAGTTTATTAACGAGATAACCGTTCATAATTATTCCCTGATTTCCGTCAAGATTATTTTGTTGAGGTTCATCAGGCGCTAATATCCCGCGCGGTTGTTCTATGCTTTGTTCAGGCCAGGAGAAGTAAACCAACAAGACGATAAGCAGGGTGATGGCAGCGGATAATAATTTTTTCATCTTAGTTCCAAAATAATGCTATCAATATGTGATTGTATCTGAGTAATTTCAAGTCGAGATGGTGTGCTCTGAATATTGATACATGAAATTGAGAAACAACTCGATTTGTCATATCCTGCCGAACTGGAAAAATTAAAGAGCATAGTTACTAATGCTCTTTTTTTTGTATTTTCCCCTCATACTTAAACAATTTTATTCTAAGAATAATGAAGAACGAATACATCTTTTTTCTTATAAATATTTTTTTACTTATTACAGGCGCAAGCGGTATTGTAATTTCCATCCTGCTTTATTTCAGAAATAAAAATAAAATAATCAGAACTTATTTTGAGGCGCTGTTAAGCTGGACTGCCGTTCAAATCGTTCTTCTCCTTTTTTATTACTTTAATGAAGTACTGGTAATAAGGAATGTATTGCTTAATTCTGTATTAAACGATCTCACATTCATTTTTCTATTACCATTTTCCTATAAACTTCTCATACTAATACATGATATTTTCAGAATAAAGATTTCGCGTAACGGCATAATAATGTTTCTCACGGCAATTATTTTTGTTGCAATTCCTTCTTCTTCTATCGCGTATTTATTTGAAAGTATGTCTTCATACATGGATGTTTTAGGAATAATAAAGGGATTTATTTTTTACGCGTTCATTTATTTCATTGCCTTTGATATTAACTCGCATGTTGCCAGTATTTTAAATGATGACATACGTATTATCTTTAAGAAAGTTTTTATTCTCCAGATGATCTTTTTCCCATTGATGATTTTTGAAAGCATCTTATTTTTTGAGAGAACTTATCCATTCGGAATCAGTATCGTAATGTTGTTTTACGCGATTGTAAATTTCGCATGGTTGCATTTTGTTAGCCGATATTTACACCTTCCTGAAATTAAATTAATATCTGAAGAAAATAATTATGAAAACTTTTATGCGATTTATAAAATCACTAAAAGAGAAAAGGATATCGTGCGTCTGCTGTTGAGTGGATTAAGTTATGAAGATATTGCAAAACAGTTATTCATTACTCTGGAAACAGTGAAATCACATGTAAATAATATCTATAGAAAATCAGGAGTCAGTAGCAAAATAGAACTTTCCAATCTTGTTCAAAAGTGCCAAAACAGTTAAAAAACGCCTGGCGATTTCTCGCTAATTAATAAATTATAAGATTTTTCATCATTTCTGGCGATAACATTTTCATACTTATTTCCCTTTCTTTGCCGCACTTATTTTGTTGAGGTTTATTATGCGTCAAGCGGTTTTTATAATTAAGATTAAATTCTTTTTGATAGTTGCGCTTTCATTAACAATTAATTCACAAACAATAAATAAAGTCGGCTCGCTAAAAGGCATTGTTATCGATAGTGATACAAAATCTCCTTTAATCGGAGCTAATGTTATTCTGGTCGGACACTCAATTGGTTCTGCGACAAACACTGAAGGTGATTATTCCATTTCAAATATTCCGGTAGGAAATTATACAGTTCAGTTCAGATATGTAGGATTTGAAACCGTTACAAAAACCGATGTAATTATTCGTTCCGACCGAACAACATATATTAATACTGAGTTGAGCATGTCTGCAATAAGTTCGGATGAAGTAGTGGTTACAAGCGGTTATTTCCACGCCAATGAGGAAAAAATTTCTTCCATGGCAAATTTTAGTTATGAAGAGATAAGAAGATCCTCAGGTGCGGCCGGCGATGTAAGCAGAATTATTATGACGCTTCCGAGCGTCGCTAAAATTGATGATCAAAAAAATAGCCTGATTGTACGCGGAGGCAGTCCGAACGAGAACGCTTTTTATATTGACAATATCGAAATACCCAACATCAATCATTTCCCCATACAGGGTTCCTCCGGAGGGGCGATAAGTTTAATTAATGTTGATCTGATTCAGGAAGTGGATTTTTATTCCGGAGGGTTTTCTTCTCTCTTTGGAAATAAACTGTCATCAGTTATGGATATTCAATTCCGCGAAGGAAACAGACAGGAATTTGACGGGCAGTTGAATCTTAATTTTGCCGGATTCGGTGGAGTATTTGAATGTCCACTTGGTAAAAAAGGCTCATGGCTTTTATCATTAAACAGAAGTTACCTTGATTTTATTATTGATATGGTTGCTGTTGGTTCAACTGTCGCCCCGACTTACGGTGATGTGAATTTTAAAATTGTTTATGACATAAATTCAGATAACCGGATAACTTTTCTTGGAATTTTCGGCGATGAACATATGCACTCTGATAGACAGAACGGGATTGATAATGATATGATCATTTATGCGAAGCAGGATAATTTTAACGGAACAACGGGAATTAACTGGAGAACTTTGTGGGGGCAGACAGGTTATTCGAATACTTCCCTAAGTTTCACTATTGATCAGTTTAAGGAAGATTATTTTCGAACAGCCACTGATCTATTATTTTTTGTCAATCGTTCTTCGGAAAAATCTTTAAAATTCCGAAATGTAAATCATCTTATACTTTCGCAAAATAATACTATTGATTTCGGAATTGATGCCAGACAGCATTTGAATGAATACGAAAATTATCATACCGGTTTTACTGATTCATACGGCGCTGTTCATGAAGAAAAATTGCTGCACCTCGATTTTAACGAAATAGATGCCGGTGGATTTTTAAGTTATACACATCAGATAATTCCTGAAATGAAAATTAATCTGGGTTTGAGAACTGATTATTTCTCATTCAATGAACGCGTGAATTTATCTCCACGGATAAGCCTAAACTATGATCTATCAGTAAGAACATCGCTGAACGCATCCGTCGGAATTTATCATCAAAATCTTCCCTCGATTTTACTTACACAAAATTCTTCACTCAAAGATAACAAATCACTTTCAGCAAGACATTACATCGCAGGAATAAGCCATCTTATAAGCGAAGATACGAGGATTAGTCTTGAAGCATACAAAAAAGAATATCAGAACTTTCCATTAGACCCTGAAAAACCGCAAACATTCATTGTTGATGAAATTTATGAATCCGAAGGATTATATACCAGTCACGAAAACCTCATTGATAAGGGCGAAGCTGAATCTTGGGGAATTGAAATAATGTTTCAGAAAAAACTTGCTAAAGATTTTTATGGAATAATCAGCGGTTCATATTTTCGTTCGCGATATAAGGATTTGAACGGTAATTGGCATAACCGCACTTTCGATAATAAGTTTCTTTTTAATGTCGAGGGGGGATACAAACCAAATGAAGAATGGGAATTCAGCCTGAGGTGGGTTTACGCGGGGGGGCGACCTTTTACTCCGTTCGATATTCAGGCATCAACCGAGACGGGAACCGGTGTATTTGATTTGAACAGGATAAATAACGATCGGTTACCCGAATATCATTCAATGAATCTGCGAGTCGATAAACGTTTTCATTTTGAATCTACAAACCTGGTAATTTATCTGAGTATTTGGAACGCGTATAATCGAAAAAACGTCGCGATGAAGTTCTGGAATGAAATTAATAATGAGGAAGATACAATTTATCAATGGAGCTTATTGCCCATCTTAGGTGTTGAATTCGAATTTTAATTTATTTCTCTTCATTTGTCAGAAAAAAGCTCCGAACAAGAATTTGTCCGGGGCTTTTTTTATTTGGTTTAATAAAAAATACTTGAATGATGATTTTAAATATGTATTTTCAAGGAAACTGAATCTGAATGAATCGGAGAGATTTATGGAATTATTTAAAAATTTATCCCGTCAGAAACTTGAAGAAGAATTAACTCCTGAAATGTTGAAACCTCTTCAGATAATATTTTTAGCTCTGACTTCAGGAATAATCATTTTCTTTTTGATTGTCCTTTATGTGTTTCTCAATAACTCGCCTGACGAATCGCAAATGTATTATGACACGGAGGTGGATAATATTCTTCTGATCACATTTGTTGTTTTTTTTATTGTAATAATGTTCATGTCAAAAATATTCCCTGAGAAACTTTTTGAAGCAGGAAATGAACAATCTGAAAATATCCTTAAAACGGATGACTCCGATGTTAAAAAAGCTGTTTCAATTCTCACGACATATTTTATTATCAGATTAAGTATGATGGAAGGTGTCACTCTTTTCGGATTGATTATTCTGCTAATCACAGCTTTGTCCGGCGCGCTTCATGTTAATTTAATTTATTGGATAGGAATTATTCCTATGTTCATATTCATCGGATTTTCGATAAGCAGTTTTCCAACAAAAGAAAAAATTATCAGATTTATCATTGAAAAGGGGACTGATAAATAGTTCATGGTAAAATTGTACGAATTTACTATCTTCATAAAAAGGATTCGGAAATACTCGTTAATCTGAACAAGTATTATTCTTTGAATCGTTGGGGGAAATACTAAATTATTTCGGAATTTTTATGGCGATCTCCTACAAAATCTCGGTAAATGAAGATACACTTTTTGTTGAAACAAGCGGTATTGATAAAAATCTCGAAGAAGTGATTGAATATGGAACCGCTGTTATGATGGCATGTGTTCAGCATAAATGTAAATTTATACTTTGTGATGAAACGAAACTTATATATAAACTCAGACCGATTGATACTTATCAATTAGCTGAATCTCTGGCTACTAATGCACCCGGTGTTGCGAAAGCTGCCGTTGTCTGTAATCCAGAATTCATTGCTGATGCAAAATTCTGGGAAACTGTTGTGGTAAACAGAGGATTAAATGTTGCAGTCTTTAAAACAATCGAAGAAGCCAGAAAGTGGTTATTTGAAAAACAACCGCAAACTGTTGAGAATATATAAAATTCTCGGTGCTCATATCATTTTACAGTTCAATGCCGTTGAGAATTGATTAACAAATTCAAAGAGGAAAACGATGAAAAAAATATTTTTAGTCATGATCTTTATTTGTCTGACTCAAAGCCAAGCACAAAATGAGATGGTGAAATTTACTCCGGTTCAGCATGCATCATTTGTAATAAACTATGATGGAAAAACAATATTTGTAGACCCGGATGGAACAATCGAAAAATGGAAATCTTTTCCTTCACCGGACCTGATCCTTGTGACTCATCATCATAATGATCACTGCAATATTGAAATTATCAATGGAATGAAAACAGATTCTACAAGAATTATAGGATCGAAAAAATCAATTGAAAAAATCGGGATGGGTGAAATACTTGCGAACGGAGAATCCATTTCTCTGTTAGGAATTAAAATAGAAGCTGTTCCCGCCTATAACACTACAGAGGAGAAACAAAAATTCCATCCGAAAGGAGAGGGGAACGGTTATATTCTTCTTATCAATAATGAAAGAATATATGTGGCGGGTGATACTGAAGACATACATGAAATGAAAACACTTAAAAATATTGATCATGCATTTATTCCCATGAATCTGCCCTACACGATGAGTGTTGAACAGGCTGCCTCAGCTGTACTTGCATTCGCGCCGAAGAGGGTATATCCTTATCATTACATGAATCAGAACGGCGCCGGCGATTTGGAAAAATTCAAGAAACTCGTTTCGGTTAATGATAAAATCAAAGTTATTCTTTTAGCTTGGTACGGTAAATAAAATTCTCCTGTTTATAAAAAATATTCATAGGTGCAAATAAAAGAGCTTTGAATTTTGGCATAAAATTTCGCAGCTTTTGAGCAACAAATATTTCTTCAAATAATTGGGGGAGACATGCAAAAAATATTGCAGACCACTCTATTAATATTTTCATCATTTATTCTTTTCTTTGCTGTTCAGAACTGCTCAGGTAATGAAGCTCAAAAAATTCCGGCAATTGATGTCAACAACATGGATACATCCATAAAACCGGGAAATGATTTTTATCGTTTCGTGAACGGAAATTTTCTTAAAAAATTAAAAATGCCGGAAGATAAATCCAGCTACAGTGCAATAGAAATGCTGCGTGAAAAAGGAGATGAAAACATTCACAATTTGTTAGAGGAAGCGGCAGGCATTACAAATGCCGAAAAAGGCAGCAACACTCAAAAAATAAGTGATTTTTATTACACCGGAATGGATGTAAAAAAAATTGAAGCCGACGGAATATCGCCATTGAAATCCGAATTTGATTTAATAGAAGCTATCAAATCGAAGGAAGATTTTCAGGATGTTGTTGCCAGATTCCATGTTTACGGACTTGATCCGTTATTCGGCGGCGGAATTGAAATGGATTTGATGAACAGTACTCAGTATAAATTTTACATGTCACAGGCGGGATTAGGATTACCGGACAGAGATTATTACACATCCGATGATGAGCGTTCAAAAGAAATTCGTCGTGAATATGTAAAACATGTCGCTGAAATGTTCAAATTACTGGGTGATGAGAATATAAAAGCTGAAGACAACGCTCAAATAATTATGAAGATTGAAACCGTATTAGCCGAAGCCTCAAAAACAAATCTTGAATTGAGAGATCTTGCCGGGTGGTATAATCTCATGGATGAAAAAAAACTTCAGCAGCATGCCCCAAATTTCAACTGGGCAAGATACTTTGATAAGATAAGTGAAAAGAATTTTGGTGAAGTTGTTGTGATTTCTCCTTTGTTTCTAAAAAAAGTCAGTGATCTCATGACAAATGTTTCGTTGTATGAATGGAAAACTTATCTTCGGTGGAATCTAATCAATCGTTCTGCTGAATATCTTAATGACAGTTTTGTTATGCAGGATTATAAATTTTATTCTGAATTTTTATCAGGCAGTGAAAAAATACAGGACAGATGGAAACGTGTAACACAGACTACGAATAATTTATTGGGGCAGCCGCTTGGTCAATTATATGTTGAAAAATATTTTCCGCCGCAATCAAAACAAATGATGCTTGAACTCGTTAGCAACCTTAAAAGAGCTCTCGAAAAGAGAATTAAAAATCTGGAATGGATGGAAGATCAAACAAAAGCAGACGCGCTTGATAAATTAGCAAAGATGCGGGTGAAAATCGGGTATCCCGACAAATGGGATGATTTTTCGAAACTTGAAATCGAACGCGATTCTTACGTGATGAATGTACGTCGTGCTAACTATTTTCAGTTTTATAAGAACCTAGATAAATTCGGAAAGCCTGTCGATATTGATGAATGGGATATGGATCCTCAAACTGTGAATGCCGGATATCATCCTTTGCGTAATGATATAACTTTCCCCGCTGGAATATTACAACCGCCAATGTTTAATCCTGATGCTGATGATCCGGTAAATTACGGAGGCATCGGCGTTGTAATCGGTCATGAAATGACACATGGCTTTGATGATCAGGGAAGGAGATTTGACGCAAATGGAAATATGATTAATTGGTGGACGGAAAAAGATTCTGAAGAGTTCATGAAACGAACCCAGCTTCTGGTTGATCAGTACAATGGATTTATTGCCATAGACAGCGTAAGGATAAATGGTGAATTAACCCTTGGTGAAAACATAGCTGATTTCGGAGGGTTAACCGTCGCTCTTGAAGCGTATAAACTAAGTCTTGAAGGAAAACCTCAGCCGGAATTAATTGATGGCTACACGGATATTCAAAGATTTTTTATTGGACATGGACAAATCTGGAGAGGCAAAATTCGCGACAAAGCGCTTAAACGCAAATGCCAGGAAGATGTTCATCCCTGGGGTGAATTCCGTGTGAATGGCGCCGTATTTAATGTACCGGAATTTTATCTGGCTTTTGAAATAAGTCCTGATAACAAACTTTATCGTTCACCTGAACAAAGACCGGTTATCTGGTAAAAATAAGGGGCTTTATACAGCCCCTTTTTATTTGTAATAAATTATTTTGTCTTTTGGGAATTCAAACCCAACGAAAAATGTTAAGTTTTATGTTATGAAAAATCATGTGTTGGGAGAATTGGAGGAATCATGATTCAGAAAATTATTTGGGATGAATTTTATCTGATTGGTGTGGAAGAAATCGATGTACAGCACAAACGATTAACTGAAATGGTTAATAAGTGTATCGCAAAAGCAAACGGAATGCTTCCTGAAGAAAAACTGGATACGCTGCTGGAAGATTTATGGTTTTATACTAAATGGCATTTCAATTGTGAAGAATCACTCATGAATCTTTTAGGATATCCAAAGTTTACTCAACACAAAAATGAACATGAAGAGTTACTCATGTCTCTTGATGAAAAAGTAGATCAGATAATTGAGCAGAGCTACCTGGTTTCAGATCTAAGAGAATTTCTCCAGAACTGGTTGGGAGAACATGCGCATGGTTATGATAAAGACCTTGGCGCTTTTGTTATCTCCAAATGGAATTGAACATATAACCTCTGAGTTGAATTACACAAAACAATTATTGAATTCGGAAAAATTTTCTTTTCGATCATTCAATTCATAAATCAGAATGAGTTGATTGCAGTCACATCATAAATAATTATGTGGTCTCTCTATTGACTATGTGAATGCCATTTTGATAATTTCACACAGCCCTTCAGGACGCGCTTATTAAGAGGAATAAAATATAAATCACTTCTTTTCAAATTACTGTCCGGTTAAATTACATAGGAGATAAGATGAGAAAGATAGGTGCGCACTTTTTTCTTTTTTTGATTTTTATTTCACTCACATCAAACACAACAATATCGCAGATAAAGAATGAAATAAGTCAGAGAGATACAGTTGAGGGTTGGCATCAGCTCAATATTGAAACAAACCAATCTTTTCAATCAATTTCAATTTTTAAAGGAAATGGAGACTCCGATAGAGTTATTGCTGTCGGGGATAATGGAACGATATTTAATTCGCCCGATGCAGGAGAGACCTGGGAAGCCAAACAATCAGGTACAACTAATAATCTTACGTCAGTTTCCTTTCAGCGCGATGCTAATGGATATACTAATGTTGGTATTGCTGTTGGGGAAAACGGGACTATTCTAAGAACAGAAGACGGAGGTAACACCTGGACAAGTCAAACCATTCCAGGAGTTGATTTTAACAGCGTTTTTTATTCTCGTTGCCCGGCAACTGGTCAGACGATTGCCTATGCGGTTGGTAATAA
>CAZEXO010000028.1:0-16069 GCA_964516545.1 uncultured Melioribacteraceae bacterium | reverse complement strand
TATAAAATATATACTTCGCTCTCTGACTTAATACATTCCCGTATAGATTTAATTCCATATTTTTTTTCTGTCATTATAGCGTCAAGCACTTTTCCATTGAAATCCGTCATAATCAGTTTGGAAGAATTATTTTTATCTGTATTGATGATATTAAGTTGTTCTGCTAAATGTCCATTCATAACCTTATATTGGTTTTGATTTAACTCAAAAATATATTCATCAACGGATGGTAAAAACTGGAGCCCGCAATCAACTGAATTTCAATTTGACGATTTGTATGGTATCCACTTTTATAATGCCTTCACCGGATGGATAGTCGGTACAAACGGAATTATCTACAAAACTTCTAATGGTGGTTCGAATTGGAGTTACGTTGCAGGACTCCATTCAAATCCGAACTGGTATAGCGTGTTCATGAAATCACCAACTGATATTTATATGGTTGGCGCGTTCGGCACAATCGCACATACAACTAACGGCGGTTCAACGTTTACTCAGGTACAGTCCGGTACAACAGAACAACTTAACGATTTACATCTTGGCTCACTTGATCCTGACACCGCGGCCAATATAATTGTTGGAAATAACGGAACTGTTTTACAACAAGAAAATGGCAGCTCAAATTGGCAGCAAACTTATGTCGGTACAAATGAGAATCTTTATTGCGTTACTAATGACATTGATGGATATGCATGGATTGTTGGAGCTAATGGTACTGTAATTACGAATAGGCCTGAGGGAACTACTCCTACAGCGGCTTTTGGGGTAACACCGCAAAGTTTAAATTTCAGCAATAGACAAGGTATTATAAAATGGAAAAACGATTCTCAGAGTGCACGGGTTACAATTAATTCTGATTCCGATTTATCATGGACTGTATCCAGCTCCGGTAATTGGATATCTGTATATCCGGCCGGTGGAACAAACTCAGGTTCATTTAAAGTTTGGGTTAACGCCGACGAATTATCCACCGGGAGGTATACCGGAACAGTAACTGTAAATTGTCCCGGAGCGAATCCTTCCTCGCAATCTATTACCATTAACTTAACTGTAATTGACTTTGATAGCGGGGGAGTACCGATAGGTGAACTTGAATCACCGCAAAATGGCGCAACAGTGAGCGGGAGTGTGCCGGTTACAGGTTGGGCTCTTGATGATGTTGGTATTGACCAGGTAAAAATTTTTATGGGTAGCATGTATCTTGGTGATGCTGTTTTTGTTGAAGGTAGCAGACCCGATATTGCCGAACAATACCAGGATTTTCCCCAAAATCAGACAGCCGGCTGGCAATACAATTTACTTTCAGATATGTTACCTGGAGCCGGACCATATACAATTTCAGCCTCTGTAACTGATCTTGAAGGACATGATATTGATCTTGGATCCAGCGTTATTTATCGTGATAGCGACTATGTTGCACCGGTTGGTGGAATTGATACGCCTAAACCCGGTCAGAAAATTTCTGGTACGTCTTTCAACAATTCCGGATGGGTTATAACTCCGACACCGAACAAAATACCTGAAGACGGCTCAACCATTTACGTGGAAATTGATGGAGTAAATGTTGGTAACCCCGCGTATAACGGATATCGCCAGGATATTTCTAATTTATTCCCGAACTGTTCCAACAGTCAGGGATCGGCTGCATCATATCAGCTTAACACGACTCAGTTTTCTGATGGTCTTCATACAATTGAATGGCGGGTGACAGATGATGCCGGAAATTCACAAGGAATTGGTAGTCGATATTTTACGATTTCCAATACAGGCGATTTTGATGCATCATCAGGTATAGATCAGATGAATTTCGGACATGGCGATACTTCAGTTAATTTATCAAAAAGAAATTTTAATGTAACTAATGCATATGGACCCTATGTTCAGGTGTTTCAGATTAATGTTCCTGAAAATGGAATGCAAAGCTGGCAGGTTGAATCTGAGTTTGATTGGATAACTCTTGAACCAACTTCCGGTACAGGTTCAGGATGGGTACTCGTAACGGTTAATCCCACAGGTTTAACTATCGGTGAACACGTGGGACACATAAAAATTAACGATTCACAGGATGAAACAATTCCGGAATTTATAAAAGTCACATTAAGGGTTTATGATAGCACCGAACCGCCCTTTGGAGAATTTTCCACTCCTGCAATAAATCAAATCGTTAGCGGTATGGTAAACCTCAGTGGCTGGGCGCTTGATGATGTTGGTGTTGACGAAGTAAAAATTTACAGAACAGATGGACAACAAAAAATATTTTTAGGAAATGCAAACTTCGTTGATTTGGAATATTCTGAGATTGCTAATTTTTATGCGCCTTATCCGAATACGCGTCATGCCTGTTGGGCATTCAATTTTTTAACAAACAGTCTGACTGACGGCGACTACATTTTCACAGCTGAAGTAATAGATTTTGAGGGTAAAAAATCTATTCTTCAGAGTAATTTATTCACCATTAATAATTCGAATGCCGCCTCGCCATTTGGGAATATTGATACGCCTAATGAAGGACAAGTTATCTCGGGTGAAAGTTATGTTGTAACAGGCTGGACGCTTACGCCGCAACCTGCACAAATCGCAAATAATGGTTCCGGAATAGAAATATTCATTGATGGTGAGTTTGCGGGCCATCCCGAATACAATATTGAACGGCAGGATATCGCTGCACAATTTCCCGGTTATCAAAATTCTAACGGCGCGGGAATAACCTTCAATTTTAACACTGTAGATTACGAAGATGGCGTTCATAGTATTTGGATGAATATTACCGACAACCTAAACCATACCTCTGAAAAAATCGGCGCAAGGAATTTTAACATTCAAAACACGTCGGATATTACAGAGATAGAAGAAGAAACAATTCCTGATGAAACAATTTTATTGCCGGCCTATCCGAATCCATTTAATCCGCATACGAATATTATTTTCAAATTAGCAACAGATGCATTTGTCAA
This sequence comes from uncultured Melioribacteraceae bacterium, assembly GCA_964516545.1. Lineage (GTDB taxonomy): Bacteria > Bacteroidota > Ignavibacteria > Ignavibacteriales > Melioribacteraceae > JAHISV01. The sequence goes on along the minus strand of CAZEXO010000028.1, from coordinate 13,115 downwards.
TGTCTATATTTATGATATTCTGGGAACCAAAATTGCCACACTTATTGAAAATGAATTTAAACCCTCCGGTTCATACAATATTCACTGGAATAGTAAAAATGATAACCAGGTCACAGTATCAAGCGGAATATATTTTCTCCTGCTCAAAACTGATAATTATAAAAAAACACAAAAGCTGCTGCTGTTAAGATAAACATCAAGAAATTTCGAAAAAGAGTTGACGCTTTTATTGTCAACTCTTCTGATAATTTTTTTTGAACAAATCAAAAAGTAATCCGACTTAATGCGGGTGCGATTGGAAATTTTTCGCTATTTTCACCATTCAAAATTTGTAGATAAAACAATATCACTTGTCAAAAAGATAAGTTGCGGATATTTTGATCGGTTAATGAAAAAGTCAGATGAGTAACCGCCTGATTATCCTGGAAATGGGGGAAAATATTACAAATCAAACTCGAAAGGAAACTTTGAATGTGGTTTTTCACTTTGGTCGGAAAATTCCAGAATTACCTTTTTGAATGATTTCCTGATTAGTAACATTTCACTGATTTTAAAATGATTTATTATGCCGACTTGCCCGGACAGAATTAATTATCTAACTTTCGAACAACAATATAAAAAGTTCGAATGATCGAAGGGACTAAAATGTCAGAAACATATGATGAAAAAAAAGAAAACATAAAAAAATCGGCTCTGCAGGTTTTTATAAAATATGGTTATAACAAAACAACTATGGATGATATTGCCGAGAATGTGGGTATTAAAAAGAACTCGCTTTACTATTATTTCCCGAATAAGGAATCTTTATTCGAAGAAATTGTTCAGGAAGAATTAGGAAGGATGCTTAATCACGTGAAAGGTGCGGTCGATAATGTCGGATCAGTTGAGGAAAAGATAAAAATATTTTTCAAAGAGTTTCAATGTTACGGTAGGAAAACAAAAGCTGAATATCCCGTATCTATCGAGAAGATGATTGAATTCAGCCAGGTGATTGAAGAGAATTTTTCAAAGTATTTCAATAATGTCAGGGAAATGCTTAAAGATATTCTTGATCAGGGCTGTAAATCAGGAGAAATTAAAAAGATAAACACAAACGAAGTATCCGCATTAATAATAAAATTTATTACTTCATACCAAAGAGAAGAATTCAGAAATACCAAAAACAAAGTTTTCACCGATGTGGAATTTAAAAAGATAGACTCTGAGGTTAATGGAATTCTAACGCTCATTATCAATGGACTCAAATAAGTTTATATCTCATTTAACAAAGGAACAAACAAATTATATGAAACGAATTTTTGTAGTATTCTTGTTAATCACTTCTTCAGTTTTTGGACAAGTGAAAACCTTTACGCTTGAAGACGCGATAAAAACTGCGCTTGAAAATAACAGAGATGTTCAGGTAGCAAAAATGGAAGTTGAAAAAGCCGATGCCGCTGTAAGTGAGGCATTTGGATACGCTCTTCCGTCAGTAGATGTAAGCGCTAATCTGGCTCATTTTCTCGAGAAACCCAAAACCGCTTTCCCTGATTTCCAGGCAATGTTAACAAACGCTTCATACAACATACTTTTTGATGAAGGCATTTTACCGAGAGATGAGAATAAATTTCTTTCTATGGGAACCATATTGCAGTCATTCGCCCAGACTAATACTTTCGAAAGCCAAATTCAGGTAACACAGATACTTTTTAACTCGGCTGTTTTCAGGGGCATCGGAGCTTCACACATTTATCTTAATATTTCTAAAGAGCAATTAAAATCTGCAGTGTCAAAAACAATTCTTGATACAAAAAAAGCTTTTTATGGAGTGCTGCTATCGAAGGAGATGTTAAACATAGTTGAGACAAGTCTTAGTAATGCAGAAGAAAACCTTGCGAATGTTCAGGCATTACATGCACAGGGATTAACATCAGATTATGACGCTCTTCAGGTTGAGGTTATTGTAGAAAACATCCGTCCGAAAGTTCTGGAATTAAGAAATATGCATCAGGCTGTCAGAGACGGTTTAAAAATTATTCTCGGATTAAGTCAGAACGATGAAATAGAAATTCTTGGTAAAATAGAATTTGCAGACGAGTTAATACCCGAAACTTCAGAAGCTGTGCAGCTTTCTCTTGAGAGAAATTTCGATTTGAAGTCAATGATGACCAAACGTAACATTGATGAAGAATTAATCGCAATCGAACGGGCTGATTACTGGCCATCTCTCGCTGCTTTCGGAAATTTCACTTACGCAGGTTCATCTGATACCTGGAATTTTCAAACATACAATTCCGCAATGGTCGGCTTAACTTTCTCAATGAATCTATTCAAGGGTGGAAGAGTATCCAAAAAAGTCGAACAGGCTGAAATTGCTGTAATGCAGACAGACAGCAAAATAAGTTTGCTAAAAGATTATTTGTCAAGTCAGGTAAAAAATAAAATTCTTGATATCAACCGTGAAAAATCGCAGATAAATTCTCTTGCAAGAAATGAACAGCTTGCCCAAAAAGCTTATGAAATAGCTTCAGTCAGATATAAAGAAGGAGAGGGAACTCAGCTTGAAATAAAGAATGCAGACGTTGAACTGACCACAGCCCGGACGAATAAAATAAAAGCTATTCACGACTACATAATAGCAATTGCCGAGCTTGATAATCTTCTCGGAAATCTGCCTTCCGAAATCTTAGAATACGTAAATAAAATTAATGAATAATAAATTGAACGGACAAAAGATGAAAAATACGTTAATGAAAAATTTGCTTCTCCTATTTGGTGTTATTTTGATTTTAATTTCATGCAGCAGTGATGAAACTGAATCAAAAAGTATGGAACAACTTCAGGCTGAAAAAGGAGTTCCTGTTACTGTTGAAATCTTGAAACCGCAGAATTTCAAGAAGACTCTTAACTTCTTCGGTAAACTAAGCGGCATTAAACAATCGATAAACGGAGCTATGATCGGCGGACGTGTTGAGAAGATAAATGTTAAAGTCGGTGATTGGGTAAAAAAAGGTCATATTGTTGCCGAGTGGCCGACTGACGCGCCGGGCGGAATGTATATGCAGGCCAAAGCCGCTCTCGAAATGTCGAAAAAGAATTACGAAAGAATGAAAGCTCTACTTGAAGCAGGCGAAACCTCGCAGGCTAATTTCGACGGAATCAAAACTCAGTATGAAGTTGATAAACGAAATTTTGAATTACAACAACAATTACACAAACTGGAAGCTCCGTTTGACGGAATGATTACAAACATTGCCGTGCAGGAAGGAGATAACCTTGATGAGAAGAAACCGGTTTTCACTATTGCTCAGCTTCACAAAATGACTACAAAAGTCTGGGCTAATGAAGAAGAAGTTATGTACATTAAAAAAGGTATGATCGCATCAACCGAATTCAGAGGCAAAATGTACAAAGGTCGTGTTACCGATGTTGCTGTTACTCCCGATCCCGCTACTCAGGCGTTTTATGTTGAAGTGGAATTTGATAATAACGACAAGCAGTTAATAACCGGAATTACAATGGATATACTCATCGTAATTCATGACATGAAAGATGCCATTCTTGTACCGAGAAATGTTGTGCAGAAAGATGAAAAAGGAAATTATGTATATATTGCTCTTAATGGGATTGCAGAAAAAAGATATATCACAAACGGTTATGGCAGCGGTTTGAATTATCAGGTGAGCAGCGGTTTAGCGGCAGGCGATAAACTTATTGTTAAAGGTTCCGCGAAGTTAGTTAACGGCGCTAAGATTAATGTGATTGAATAAGGGGAAAAATATGTTTTTAGCAAAAACTTCAATAAACAGACCCATTGCAACAACTATGGGTATTATGGTCTTTTTGATATTCGGTTTGATAGCTTTTCTTGGACTGAATCTTGACCAAATGCCGGATGTCGAAATACCTTATGTTACGATTCAGACTATTTATCCGGGCGCCGGACCCAAAGAGGTAGAAACATTAATTACCAAACGAATAGAAGATGTTGTTTCAACCGTGAGCGAAGTTAAAAGAGTTGAATCCTATTCACTGGACGGGGTATCGATTGTGATTATTGAATTCTCTCTGAGCAAAGACGTTGATGTGGCAAATCAGGAAACGAAAGATAAAATAGATCAGATTCTTAATCTTCTTCCGGATGATGCTGAAAAACCAATAGTTCAGAAAGTAGATATGCGAGCTGAGCCAATAATCTCTGTTGTACTCTCCGGCGATGCTGATCCGCGCGAGCTTTATCAATATGCTGATAAAACTCTTAAAGACAAATTTGGTCAGATTGCCGGTGTGGCTAAAGTTAACATCACAGGCGGTCAGGAACGCGAAATAAGAGTTGTTCTTAACAACAGGGTTATTTATGAAAATCTTATTTCATTGCCTCAGATGATTGGAATTCTTCAAGCTCAGAACATGAATATCCCCGGCGGTTACTTTCAGATAGAAGACCAGGAATACACTGTTCGTCTTCAGGGTGAATTTAATGATGTTGAAAAACTCAAAGAACTTCAAATTCCGACAGCCTTCGGCAACAAAAAACTTTCGCAGCTTGCTGATGTGACTGACGGTGGAAAAGACATCAGACGACGCTCAATTTATTTTAATTCGGAAACCGGCATTCGCGATGAAAATGTTGTACGGCTTGATATCGTAAAAGCAGCGGAAGGTAACGCCGTAAGTGTTGCAGAAGAAATTCAGAAATCAATTCCTGTTATTCAGGAATCACTTCCTGAAGGCACCAAACTTGAAGTTGTTGATGACCGAAGTGTATTCATCCGAAGCACTGTCAGCGACACGATGGGAAATATAATTTTAGGTGTTGTGTTCACATCACTTATTCTTTTTATGTTCCTCACTAATATCAGAACGACTTTAATTGTCGCGTTGTCTATGCCGGTTTCAATCATCTCAACATTTTTACTTCTGCAGGTAGCCGGTATGACAATTAATACAATGTCGTTAATGGGCATTTCGGTATCAGTTGGTGTTCTTGTGGCGAACTCAATTGTGGTTATTGAAAATATTTTCCGTCATAAAAAAATGGGCCATGATAACCGGGAAGCATCTTATAAAGGAACATCAGAAGTAACAGTTGCGGTTGTTGCCTCAACACTTACGAATCTTGTGGTTTTTCTTCCCATTGCAAATATGTCATCAATGGTTGGATTATTCCTGCGCGATCTTGCTTTGGCTGCAACCTTCGCCACAATCTTTTCGCTCATATTTTCTTTCACTTTAACTCCTATGTTATCATCCATAATTTTACCTAAGACGGAGAAAGAAAACCGTCTGACAAGAAGAATTCAGGCAATGTATGATAAATGGGATAATGTATATCAGAGATGGCTGACAAAGTCACTGAAAAATAAAAAAAGAAGCGTTATGATTATCGGTTTATCGTTTTTGATTTTTATTATTACAACAATTTATTATGCACCGCGGATCGGTTTTGAATTTATGCCGCACTCTGATGACGGTAAAATAAAAATAGAAATAGAGTTACCCGAAGGATATAACCTTTCTGAGACAGCCGACGTATTGGAAGAAATTGAAGACCGCATAAAACAGCATCCTGAAGTTACGCAGGTTTTGACCGACCTTGGGAAAATAAGTGATCTTAACACAGGCCCGAATATGGCAAATATGGATGTTAAACTTATTGATTTACATGAGAGAGATATTACTATCGATGATGCTATCGAAACTTTCGTGAAAGATTTATCCGATATCCCAAATGCAAGAATCGCCATTGTTTACGGAACAGAAATGGGTGGCGGTGGCGCTCCTATCCAGTTTTTCCTGACTGGTCAAAATCTCACAGTCCTGGAAGGTTTGAAAGATAAAGTTCTTGAGGAAATCAAAGATGTTCCCGGACTGATTAACCTTGATCAAAGTTCGCGCGCCGGCAAACCCGAAATAACAGTTTTCCCGATTCGTGAAAAACTGACGGAAACCGGATTAACCACACAGGAACTTGCCCTTACGCTGAGATCATCCATCGAAGGAATTGAATCTTCGAAATACCGCGAACTCGGTGAAGAATATGATATAACCGTAACAGTTGAAGATGAAGCTGTAAACACTCCCGAAAAAATCGGCGCTATTCCTGTAATTTCACGCACCGGTCAGCAATTCAGACTCGCGCAATTAGCTGATATAAAATTTACGACCGGTTATACAAAAATATTACACAGAGATAAAACCACCTCTATTCAGTTTACCGGTTCAAACGCTAAAGGTTTTCCGCTCGGCGATGTTACGGGTGAAATAGAAAAACGAATTGAAGATATGAATTTGCCTTCTGGTTATGGAATCAAATGGTCTGGTAATGTTGAAATGATGAATGAAATGGTTGCAGATTTCGGATTCGCGTTTTTACTTGCCTCATTGTTAACATACATGCTGCTCGCAGCAATACTTGAAAGTTTTACTCAACCGATATTCATCCTTCTCACTATTCCACTGGCTATGATCGGCGTATTTATCTCTCTTTATTACACTGACATAGCATTCGGTATTACATCCATGATGGCGATAATAATGTTGATTGGTATCGTTGTTAATAACGCGATTTTAATGCTTGACTACACAAATCAATTAATACGCGATGAAGGAATGACGGTAAAAGATGCATTGATTGCCGCGTGTCCGACAAAACTAAAACCGATCATTATGTCTTCGCTGGCTATTATGTTAGGTATGCTGCCAATGGCGTTAGGAATAGGTGATGCGGGCGCCGAGATTCGTATGCCGCTTGGTGTTGTTTCTATCGGAGGTTTATTTGTCTCAACAATTTTAACGCTGTTTGTAATTCCGGCTTTCTTTTACGTAACCTCCGGGAAAAAAGTAGCTAAGAAGGTTGAAAAAATAGTATAAAAATGGATAGACATTATTGTTCGAAGTAATTATTTTACTTTCGGTTTTGTGTTTTCCGTGTTTTGGTAATTGAGCGGAAAACTTCAAAAGTTATCTGCAGAATTATAAGTATAATTCGCGGAGAACATAAAACCGTAAAAAATTGTTCTTCTAAATGATAGGAGGCGGATATGCAAATAAAATCGGATTTAAGTATTGATCTTGGTGGCGTCACCTGTAGCATTGAAGAGAATTACGGACTTATGAAAATTAAGTCTGATGTTTTTGAGAATCTGACTGATCTTCAAAAAGATGCAAAAGTGCTCGAATGGATTGACAAAGTTCAGGAAGAAAAGGAATTAACGGGCATTCTGGTTTTAAGCGAACCGGAATGTTTCGGTCTCAACGCTTACAACAAATTTTTAAGTGAAGCTGCTGGAAAAGAATTTGAGGTAAACCAACCGGGCAAAATAACCAAATTTCAGAAAACGCAAATTCGCGCGATTGAAATCAACATGCTCATGACTTTCATAAAACGTCTTATCAATTTTCCAAAATTATTTATCATGGGATTAGACGGCGAAATTGTCACTCCTTTTATTGGTATCACTCTGGTTTCTGATTTCAGATTTATCTCACCTTCCACAAGGCTTTCACTAAGTCATGTTAATTATGGACTTCATCCGAGCGGAGCTCTTCCTTTCCTGCTTCCGAAATTTATCGGTCAGGGTAAAGCTGAAGAATTTTTACTCAGGGGAGGAATAATTAATGCTGAAGAAATGATTCATTTAGGATTAGCCAGCAACATAATCCGCGAAGAAAATTTTTCACAGTTATGTATTGAACACGCTAAACAATTATTCAGCATTGACGGGAATGTGGTAAAAACAGCGAAAGATTTACTCTATCATTACAAAAAAGAATTATATCTCTACTTCGATCAGGAAGCTAATTATCTGTATTCATGATATCTTCATTTCGATTTAAGGCAGGTTGAAAGACCTGCTTTATTTCTCCTTATCATTTCATTATCCTGCAAATTGAACTAAGCAAAGAATTATTTATGTTTTGAATTTGTCGATTGTAAGATTGCCATTATTCTATTTGAGTCATAACATGTTCTGCATCTTTAAGAAAAGCTGATTTCAGTCATTTAATATGCCGGATAATATTCGATATATATTTTAAAAATAAAGACGGAGTAATAAATAAAGCGTGAAACTGACTGACATAAATCTGAAAAACGTCTTTATTCTGTCATTTTCGCTGATAATTCTCCTACTTATCTTACTTGGTATCAATGTTATCATAATATTCAGGAATTATTTCGAAATAGAAATAGGTAATGAACCAAACCGCTGGTTGATGATTTCAGCTATATCCTTGATATTAATTATTTCCGCGATATCAGTTATATCTTTTTTTATTCTACGAACGAAAATATTCAGTCAGCTTGAAGCCACAAAAAAAGCCATTGGAGTTATCAATGAAAATGAATCGCGTTTCAAATTATTTATGGATAATCTTCCGGGGCTGGCTTACATAAAGGATAATAATGCCCGCGTGCTTTTTACGAACAAGGGTTTTAAAACGTTTCTCAATATTGACAACGAATCAATTAATAATAAATCTGCCGCTGAAATATTTCCAGAAGAATTCGCTGAAAAAATCGAAAGTGATGATCGAAGAGTTTTGGAATCAGGTAATAATGAAACTGTCGAAGAATATTTCGGAGGACGAACATGGGCAACATATAAATTTGTGATACCCGGGAATAATGAAAAACTTCTCGGTGGAATCACACTTGATATTTCGGAAAGAAAAAAAGCAGAAGATAATTATCATAAGCTGTCAAGAGTAGTTGAACAGAGCCCCGTCTCAATTGTTATTACGGATACAAAAGGAAATATCGAATACGTCAATCCGAAATTCACTCAACTAACCGGTTATACTCCTGAAGAAGTGATGGGCAAAAATCCCAGGATATTAAAAACAGATTATCACACGGAAGATATTTATAAAGATATGTGGGAAACAATTTCTGTCGGAAGCGAGTGGCGCGGTGAATTTTGTAACAAGAAAAAGAACGGTGAATTATATTGGGAATCGGCTTCTCTCTCTCCGATATTCGACAAACAGGGAAATATTACTCATTACCTTGCAGTCAAGGAAGATATTACTGAAAAAAAATATACTGAAGAGTTACTCAGGCATGAAAGAACTCGTATGCGGACTCTAATTGACAATATTCCTGATTTAATTTATTCAAAAGACATAAATGCAAGAAAAACTCTTGCGAATAAGGCTGACTTAAGTTTGATGGGCGTTAAAACAGAAGCCGAAGCTCTGGGCAAAGATGATTATGCATTTTATCCGCGCGAAATGGCTGAAAAATTTATCGCTGAAGATATGCAGGTAATCCAATCCGGTAAACCTTCGATTAATAACGAAGGCTGGCATTATGACGCAGAAGGCAAATGGCATTGGTATGTAACCAATAAATATCCACTGCGTGATAAAGAGGGAAACATTATCGGGCTTGTGGGTATAGGAAAAGATATTACCGACAGAAAACTCAAAGAAATGGAGCTTGAAAAACTGCTTCAACGGCAGAGAAGTCTTATTACATTATTACAGTATTCCTCAAACTCTGTTTCGCAATTCCTGGATTCCGCCCTTGATGAAGCGTTAAAAGTTACCGAAAGTAAGTTCGGTTACATTTATCATTACAATGAAAGCATAAAAGAATTTAAACTGAATACATGGTCGAAAGATGTAATGCAGGAATGTAAGGTTCAGAACCCTGAGACAAAATATCAGCTTGAAAAAACAGGCATCTGGGGTGAGGTTGTCCGTCAGAGAAAAGAAATTATTGTTAATGATTTTATGAAAGATAACCCTCTCAAAAAGGGTATTCCGGATGGACATGTTCAAATGAAAAATTTCCTCACCATTCCTATACTCAAAGGGAATGAGATTGTTGCTGTCGTGGGAGTTGCCAATAAAGAGTTCGATTATAACGATTCTGATGTAGACCACCTAAAACTGCTGATGAGTGCAGTATGGGAAAAAGTAATATCCATTAAGGCTCAGGCGGATCTTAAGGATAATGAAATTCGTCTTCGTGAAGCTCAGGAGATTGCGCATGTTGGATATTGGGAAATTGATTTGTCAACTAAAAATGTTATCGGATCGGATGAGGCCGCAAAAATATACGGATTTGATAACAGCAATGAAGGGCTGACTTTAGACAAAATTCAAAGCGTTGTGATCGGAACATATAGACAACACCTTGATAATGCCCTGAATCTTTTAATTACCACGAATAAAGATTATGATGAACTATTCAGGATAAAACGGGCAAATGACGATGAAGAACGATGGATTCATTCTAAGGCTGAATTAGTTACAGATAATTCAGGAAAACCCCTAAGAATTACGGGAATGATACAAGATATTACCGACATTAAGATTGCCGAAGAAGCCGTGAGAAAGAGTGAGGAACAGCTCAAACTTGCCATCGAGGGTTCAGGTGTGGGACTATGGGATTGGAGAATTCAAGCCGGTAAGCTGAATGTGAATGATCGGTGGGCTCAAATTTGCGGTTATAGTCTTGAGGAATTGGAACCCGTTTCTATTGACACATGGGATAAGTTAGTTAACCCTGAAGATAACATTGTTTTTGAGGATATTCTGCGTAAACATTTTAACCGTGAGACTGAAATTTATGAATGCGAATTAAGGATGAAACATAAATCGGGGCACTGGGTATGGGTGCTTGATCGTGGTAAAGTTGTGGAGTGGGATAAAGATGGTAAACCGGTTCGCATGAGCGGCACTCATCTTGACATTACACAAAGAAAAGAGGTTGAAGCTCAGTTACAGAAATATGCAACTGAACTTGAGGAGTTGAATCAGACTAAAGATAAATTTTTCTCAATAATCGCTCATGACCTGAGAAATCCTTTCGGACTTATAATTAATTACGCCGAGCTCATTCAGGAAAAAGTTGGAACAGCTTCTGATGATGAATTGAAGCAGGATTTAGATCATATGTATAGTTCGGCGAAACGTGTTTTCGGACTTCTGGAAAACTTATTGGCGTGGGCGAAAATTCAAAATAGCCGCTATACTGTAGACCCGGGCGAATTTGATTTAACACAACTTGTGGAATCACAGGTTGAGCTTTATGTTGATATACTGAAAGAAAAGAAAATTTCACTTGCTTATGAGGTTGAAGGAAGTGTTAAGTTAATAGCAGATAAAAATCAGATTGAAACCGTTGTTCGTAATCTTATTTCAAATGCCGTAAAATTCACAGAAGTAAACGGAACTATTAAAGTAAGGGTTTTCAGGGCGAATTCAGGAGATGCTTTACCGGTAAAGATAATTATCTCAGATACAGGCATCGGGATGGAGCAGGAAGAGATTGAAAGAATTTTTGAGGTAGGTTCGACCTATTCAAAAAAAGGAACGGCCGGCGAGAAGGGAACAGGACTCGGATTAAGTTTATGTCGTGAGTTTGTGAAAAATAATAACGGAACAATCGAGGTGGAAAGCACACCTGGCAAAGGCACAACTTTCACAGTTAGCTTACCTTAAATCTGAATTGAATGTCAGGCAGACAAATTGCCTACCCCACGCGAACTTAAAAACCCGCGATAACTTCAGTAAACCTTGCAGATAAAGGTGACATCTTTTTTTGAAAGATATCATTTTTAAGAAACGGATAGATATGATAGAATAATAATAGCAGAACTGAAAAGGAAATGTTGGGCAGACAAATTGTCTGCCCCACGCAAACCCATAAACCCGCGATAACTTCAGTAAACCTTGTAGATAAAGGTGACATCTTTTTTGAAAGATGTCATCTTTAGAACCTCGCACGGCTCAGTTACTTGAATATTCTCATGTCAGGGATTATTGGTAACCATTAATTGATACAACAAATTTAATTGACGCACTTATTGCCACTCCTTATGAAATCAAAAAACAATTCTATATTTTTTGTTGGATTTTATTGATGGCATTTTGTCGCAAGTAACTCTTTAGAATAAATGGTGTGTCTATGGCGAACAAAGGGGAAATAATACTTTACAAATCCGGTAAGGATGTAAAACTTGAAGTTAAATTTGAAGAAGAGACTGTCTGGTTAAATCTTAATCAGATGTGTTTGCGCTTTGAAAGAGATAAGTCGGTAATCTCAAGACATATTTCGAATGTTTTTGCTGAAAAGGAATTGCAAAAGAATTCAGTTGTTGCAAAATATGCAACAGTTCAAACTGAAAAGAACAGGGAAGTAACAAGGAATATTGATTACTACAACCTCGATGTAATAATTTCAGTCGGCTACCGCGTAAAATCAAAAAGAGGCGCACAGTTTCGTATATGGGCGAGTAAAATTCTGAAAGACTACCTCGTGAAAGGTTATGTGCTTAATCAAAAACGGCTTGCTGAAACAAAAGAACAACTCGAAGAAGTAACTGAAAACCTGAAACTGCTGGCAAGAGTAATAAAACAGCAGAAGTTATCTGAAAACGAGAATCTCGCATTTCTTAATCTGATCAGCGATTATGCTTTTGCCCTGGAAATGCTGGATAAATATGACCACCAGAAAATTGAAGATACATCTGAAGATGTTAAAGACGAGTATAAAATTGAAATTACCGATGCGCTTGAAGTGCTTGAAAGATTCAGAAAGGAAAACAAAGTTTCAGACTTGCTTGCGCGCCCGAAAGACAAATCCTTTGAAAGTTCTCTTAAAACAATTTATCAGACATACAGAGGAAAAGAACTGTATCCTTCTCTTGAAGATAAAGCAGCAAATCTCCTTTATTTTGTAGTGAAAAACCATTCATTTATCGACGGGAATAAAAGAATCGGCGCGTTTTTATTTTTATGATTTTTAAATAAGAATAATTATTTAATCACCGATGGGGGAATCCGGCGGATGAGTAACGAAACTCTTGTTGCCTTGACAATTATGATAGCAGAAAGTAATCCAAAAGAAAAAGAGATTATTGTTAGGCTTATTAAACATCTGCTGAAAAACAAAGGTGATTAATCTGAATTATATCTATAATAAAGGGGCTGTCTCAAAAAACTTCTGTAAACCTTTGAGTCTATTATGTAAAAAGTCAAGGATAAATTGAACAATAGACATTTGACATCCCTGGCAATCAAACATACTGTCTCTATTGGCGACAAGTTTTGTTTGTTGCTTACTTTTATTCAATACAGGTTTATTTCGTTACTTTTTTTCTCCCAAGAGTTAAATCAATTTT
>CAZEXO010000027.1:22971-27810 GCA_964516545.1 uncultured Melioribacteraceae bacterium | reverse complement strand
TTTTACTGACATTTCTATTGTGTCGTATCTATGACATTTCTATGGAGTTATTACACCTTTTTATTTCCTGCCGATATTTATCTTTTCTTATGAGAATAATTTTGTTATAATATAAAGCATTAATCGAAAAAAAATTAAAAATGATTGTTTTTAGTTTGTTCTTGCATCTTCAGTTTACAGTGGAAAAATATTTTTGAACTGAAAGTAATATTCGATTATTGAATTACATTATATATGATTTAAAAATTCTGCTTCCAAAATTTCTGAGGTGTGAAGTGAAAAAAATGATTTTCATATTTGCTGTATTCTCTCTGTTGACCGGCAACCTGATGGGCCAAAAAGTTTATCTCGCACATATTGAAGGGGATATTGATCTCGGACTTTCGCCGTATGTTAAGCGGATTGTTGAAGAAGCCCAGGCTAATTTTGCTGATGCTATTGTTTTTGAAATTAACACATTCGGCGGACGAGTCGACGCGGCTACTCAGATTAAAGATGCCATTCTCGACAGCAAAGTGCCTACGATTGCCTTCATAAATAAACGGGCGATTTCTGCCGGTGCGCTTATTGCCTTATCATGTGAAAAAATAATTATGGTTCCCGGCGCTTCAATAGGCGCAACCACAGTTGTTGATCAGACAGGTGAAAAACAGGCTGAAAAATACCAGTCATACATGCGCTCTGAAATGCGATCTACCGCAGAAAAGAATAACCGGCGCACCGACATTGCCGAAGGAATGGTTGATGAACGGGTTGTTGTGGAAGGATTAGTAGATAGCACCCAGCTTATTACGCTCACATCTACAGAGGCATTATATTATGGTATAGCCGACACAGTTCTGACGGATATTAATCAGGTGCTGATTTACGCAGGATTGGAAAGCGCAGATATCATTGAAGAAGATACCAGTTGGGCAGAAGCTTTTATTAGGTTTTTATCACATCCGATCGTATCGTCATTATTAATTATGATTGGTCTGGTGGGATTATTTACAGAAATTAAAACACCAGGCTGGGGTTTACCCGGAACTGCTGCATTAATTGCTCTCGCACTTTTTTTCGGGTCAGGTTATATTCTTGAACTGGCGTCGGTCCTGGAGATTCTGATTTTTGTGGCCGGAGTAATTCTTTTAGCAATAGAAATTTTTATTATACCCGGTTTCGGTTTGTTCGGAATATTGGGTATCGTAGCAGTGATTGCCAGTCTTTTTCTCGGACTGCTTTCCGATTTTCAGCTTGTCAGTTCAGAAATGTTATCATATGCTGTTATTCAGTTGGCGATATCATTAGTCGCTACTCTGGTTTTAATATACGGATTATCAAAATTCCTACCGAAGACAAACATGTGGAACAGATTAATTCTTGAAACAAACATAACTGCCAAGTCCGGTTACGGTACTGAGATTTCGGATCTGGATCAACTTATTTCCAAAGAGGGAACTGCGCTTACCGATCTTCGTCCCTCGGGAACGGCGGTGTTCAATAATAAAAGGTATGATGTTGTTACTCAGGGCGAATATATAGTCAAAGGAAAAAATGTGAAAGTGCTTTCCGTAGAAGGCTCAAAAGTTGTTGTTGGTGAAATATGATTCAATAAATTGAGTATTATCATCAAACAATGTGAGAAAATGAAGTGAATAAAACCGGTGTAATTAATATAAGTGTCTCATCGGAATATGACCAGCTTGAGAATGTGATAATACATACGCCAGGTCCTGAAGTAGAAAACATGACTCCAATAAACGCGGAAAGGGCTCTTTACAGCGATATCTTAAACCTCTCTGCTATCTCAAAAGAATATGAACAGTTTAAGAGTATTCTCAAAATGCATTCCGAAGTTTTTGAAGTTAAGAACCTGCTTTTCGATATTCTGCATGAGGAAAAGACGAAAGAACATCTTATCTCAAAAATCTGTAATAACGAAAACGTAATGTGCATTAAAGATTATCTCATGAATCTTGATCCGAAAAACCTTGCCAGAGCTCTCATTGAAGGGGTTGAATTAGAGAGAGATAATCTCACAAAATTTCTTAGTAGTGAAAGATATTCATTAAATCCGCTACATAACTTTTTTTTCACAAGAGATGCCTCGGTTGTTATAAACGAAAATATTTTTATCGGGAAAATGGCAAATATTGTAAGAGAAAGAGAAGCGATTATAATGGAGTCAATCTTTAATTTTCACGAGAAATTTCAGACTATAACCTATAATCCTTTGAATGAAAATAAAGTAAACGGAAAAATAACAATCGAAGGCGGCGACATATTAATTGCTGGAAAAGATGTTTTATTAGTCGGAAATAGTTCGCGCACTTCATCCGAAGGAATTGACTATATACTCGAGAAAATTAAAAGTCAGGATGAAAGAAAACATATTATTGTTCAGGAATTGCCTCATTCTCCCGAATCGTTTATTCATCTTGATATGACATTTACTTTTCTGTCTGAAAATGAAGCGTTGATTTATTCTCCCGTCATTCTTGAGTTAAACAAATACAGAACAATTCACATGGAAGTCTATAAGAATCAGGTGAAAATACATGAAGAAAAAAATATACCGGATGCTTTAACGAAACTCGGGTTTGAGATTGAAGTTATATCATGCGGCGGGAAAAATGATTTATGGATTCAGGAACGCGAACAATGGCACAGCGGCGCGAATCTTTTTGCCCTAGCTCCCTCTAAATTAATTGCTTATGACAGGAATGTTCACACGCTTGAGGAACTGAATAAACACGGTTACGAAATAATAAAAGCGCTTGAATTAATTAAAGGACGGAAAAAAACACAGGATTATAAAAAGTATGTAGTCACGATAGACAGCTCTGAACTTTCACGTGGCGGCGGCGGTTGCAGATGTATGACGATGCCCCTCACGAGAAATTCGGTTTAGTATCATTCTCATTCGGGAACGGAAAGAAAGTCTTTATACGTTAATTATATAGCAAATAGGATGTACAAATAAATTTTAACAATATTTAGATAGTTCGTTTTCTGAGACGATTATGCTAATTCATTGTTTAACAAAAAGTCTTCATCTTTCCAGGATACATAAAATAATCCTTGTGCAATTCTTAACATTATTTATTAAAAATAACCCGGAGTAAAATTCTGGTGAGCGAAAAATTAACCTGTCACTTGTTATATAATGATTTATTGGAAGATGTTGCCCTTGGCTATCAGTCACTTGATGAGAAGGCGTGTTTTTTGGAAACGAATTCCCATTTATGTAAAATGCTCGGTTATTCAAAAGACGAACTTATAGGAATGTCTTTCTATGATTTGTTAGCTAAGGAGTTTCAGCCCGGTTTTTATGAGGGGTTCGAAAATTTTAAAAAAATAGGAAAGTATCGCGACCTTGAGTTTTCGTTAAAAAGAAAAGACGGCAAAATATTATTTCTTACTTTCGATGGGAAAGCATGTTATGATAAAAAACATAACTTCATGCATTCTCATTGCATTGTGAGAGATATTACAGAACAGCGGGAAAGTGAAGAGGCTCTTAAACAGAGTGAAAATTTGTTTAAATGCCTTGTTAATAATTCACCAAATGGTATTTTATACTTCGACGTAAAAGGTAATATCATTTATGCCAATCCGACTTTATTAAGAATAATCGGTTCACCTTCAGTTGAGCTGACAAAAAAAATTAACCTGCTTGAATTTAAAAATCTGGTGGATGCCGGAGTACCCGATCAGATTGAACTCGCGATTAAGAATAAATCTAATGTGCAATTTGAATGTACTTACAATTCATTATGGGGAAAAATATCTGCATTAAGTTTTAGTATTATGCCGATTCTTAATGAGGATGGTGAAGTAGATAAATTAATGTCAATAATACAGGATATATCGGAATCCAAAGAAGCAGAAGCAAAATTGATTGAAAGTGAAAATAAGTACCGAACAATTGCCGATTACACTTCTGAATGGGAATATTGGATAGATAATAAAAATAACTACTTATATATGTCGCCTGCATGCCTTGATATCACAGGTTACGCGAGGGAGGAGTTTCAGAATAATAAAGATTTACTTCTGAGTATTGTTCATCATGATGATAAAGAATTGGTGAGAAAACATTGCAGCGATTCTGTTATGAGATCCAGGGAAGAGATTAAATACAATTTCAGAATCATAACCAAATCAGGAAAGACTAGATGGTTTGAGCATAAATGCCGCCCGGTTATTGATGACAGAGATAATGTAATCGGCAGGCGCGGAATTAATAGTGACATCACCGAAATACATGAAGCGCTTGAAAATGTACGTATCAGCCAGCGAAATTACTTTAATATTTTTGAGGGGGTATCTGAAGGCATAATCTACGTGGATAGCGATGGTTTTATTAATGATGTCAATTCCGGCTTCATTAAGATAACAGGATTGGAAAGACGGGATATACTGAAACGACACATCGTTGTGGTTGTGAGGGATCTTATCTCAAAAGAAAATATGAAACAGGTGATGTCAATAATTGCCAGTAACCTGAATGGTAAACAAACTCCGCCTTTTGAATTGGAGTGGAGAGATAAAATATTTAAGATCTCAACCCGGACAGGTTTTGATATAAAAGGAATAATAGGTGTAATAAGCGACATAACGGAAATAAAAAAAGCAGAAAACGCTTTACGCGAGAGCGAGCTGAAATTCAGGAAAGTTCTGGAAAATATTAATCTCATGGGGATTATGCTGGACCTTGAAGGGAGAATTACTTTTTGTAATGATTACTTACTTAAAGTAACAGGCTTTACAAGAAAAGAAGTTATGAACCAAAGATGGATTCGTACTTTTATTCCTATCCGCGAACGTGAAAATGTAAAAAATATTTTTGATAAA
>CAZEXO010000027.1:4580-22945 GCA_964516545.1 uncultured Melioribacteraceae bacterium | reverse complement strand
GGACAGCCATATCAATTTGAATGCCGCATGATTACAAAAGACGGAAATCAGCTTATTGTTTCCTGGCATAACACTATTATTAAAGGAAAAAAAGATGAAATTATTGGTGTGACCGGCATCGGAAATGATATTACGGAAAAGCGAGAAAAAGAAATAATCAATGAATATTATTTTTCACTTGCCGACCGGTTACAAAAATCAAAAACATCGCATGAAAAATTCGAGATTTGTCTTAGTTTCTTAATGGAATTAACCAAATATGAATCAGGCGGAATATATTTGTTGGAAGAAGATAAGTTCGTGATGCATTATTTTCACGGCTTATCGGAAAAATTTATTAATACAATTAGAATAGTGCCTGATTCACCGGAAATAAGAGAAGCTCTCTCGCATAAGAGAGAGATAAATATTGATGATTTTTCTGAACCTGTAGCCATGAAAGAGCTCCTGCTGGAAGAAAACTATAAAAGCTTCTTCGTCATACCTTTTATCTTTATGGAAACTGTATCAGGTAGTATTAATCTTGCTTCACGTTCATTAAACGCCATTGATCCGTTAAATAGAAAAATCCTTGATTCTACTATTGAATACATACAGTTCACCATACATCGCGTGATTTATGAAGAGGAAATCCTCAAGAGCAGAAATAGCTACCGTTCAGTGGTAAAAGCTCTTGATGAAGGCGTAATTGTTTATAATGAAAAAGGCGACCCGGTCACGACTAATGAATCAGCGGAGCGAATTCTTGGTCTTCCTGCTGAGAGAATATTAGGATTGTCAATTTATTCCGAAAGCTGGGTTACAGTTGACCTCTCGGGCAATAATTTTCCGAAAGAAAAATATCCGGTTATAAAAACTTTGAATACAGGTGAAGCTCAGCATGATATTATATTTGGTTTTTATCGTCCGGAAGGAGAATTAAGATGGCTAAGTAATAACACGCAGCCGATTTTTGAAGGAAACCCTCCGAAATTATCAGCCGTTGTAGTTTCATTTTTTGATATCACTGAAAGACTTGTATCAGAAAGAGAGTTAGGCAAATACAGGCATCATCTTGAAGAACTCGTTAATGAAAGAACAGTGAAATTGGAGCAGGAGATTGATGAAAGGATAAAAGTGGAGGAGGCGCTTCGCGAGAGCGAGGAAAAATATAGATTAATGACGGAAAATGCTCTCGATATTATTATCAGATATCGCTTTTATCCCATTTCCGGTTATGAATATGTGAGCCCAGCGAGCACTAAGGTTATCGGATATACCCCGGGAGAATTTTATAATGATCCGGATATTAAGAAAAAAATAATCCACCCGGATGATTTGTATTTACTCGAACCGGATTATCTTAAAAAAATATCGCCTTCGGATACAATACAGATTAGAATGATTCATAAAAACGGTAAAATGATCTGGGTTGAAGAAAGCATGAGGCTACTGTTTGATTCGAAGTGTAATGTTATCGCCCGCGAGGGAATTGCCCGTGATATCAGCGAACGGAAAAAGCTTGAGAGTACATTGCTTAAGTCTCTTGAAAGTGAAAAAGAATTAAGCGAAATGAGATCGCGCTTCATTTCAACTGTATCTCATGAGTTCCGAACACCTCTCTCTGCCGTACTTTCCTCGGCAGAATTACTTCATCAATACGGGAAAAAATGGAGCGAGGAAAAATTTAATTCACATACAAAAAAAATGATTGGCGCGATAGATTACCTCACAAATCTTCTGGATAATATCTTCATGATCAGTCAAATGGATATCAGCAAATTAGAGTTATCTCCTTCGAAAGTGAACCTTAAAGAACTGTGTGCGAAAATTGTGGATGAGTTCAGCTCGGTAAATTCACCGGAACATAAAATTGAATTCGAATATGATTCTCCAAATGAAAGATATATACTGGATGAAAAACTCTTCAGCCTGATAATATCTAACCTTCTTACAAATGCGATTAAATTCTCACCTGATGGAGGCATCATTAAGTTGAGCCTCACTCAAAAGGATAAATTAGTTTTAAAAGTATCTGATGAAGGTATCGGAATTTTACCGGAAGAACAGAACAAAGTTACGGAATCATTTTTCCGGGGAAAAAATGCTGAAGCAATTGCCGGATCAGGTTTAGGATTGTCAATAATAAAGAGGGCGGTCGAACTTCATCATGGCGATTTGAAAATTAATAACAGAAATTCAAAAGGTGTGGAAGTTATAATAACTCTTCCGGCTGAAGCGGTTAAATGAGCCGTATTATGGTTTAGGAAAATGTATTTTCTTAAAGGGCTGTTTCTGAACAACATCATGAAGTTGTTCAGCCATTCCGGTAGCAATGATCGCCTCAAGAAATTCTTCAGCGTCTGCTTCGGTGTTAAAAGTGAGTTCAGGTTTTTGTAAGTACTCATCAAGACTTATTTGAAAACAGCATCTGCATCCCTCGTCAGCATACTTTACAAGGGTAGGGTACTCAATCTTATACAGATCAGCTAATTCTTGAATTTTATTTTCCATCTCAGGTTTCATTCCGGGTTACAAAGATTTCTAATAGCGTATTATCGTATTTTCTTTAAAAATGTTTATACTATTTGACCTGACAGTAATTGCAAAACGGAATTCAGTAAGCTATTTCAAAGCGTAAACTTAAAGTAACTCAACTTTATAGTTGTTATGGGTAATATCCCTTCTCTTTACATTGATGCTGTTTCCTGATTCGTCTTTTGTTGTAATATCAATAAGCAAATCTATTTTAACGGATACATCCGAAGACTGGAAAATTCCCTTCGATAAATTGTAAATGATCTCACCATGACCGGTGATTTTCGGCTGATGGAAAAAGTAAGCAGCATTTTCATCTTTCATTGTATTTTGACCACGCGCCTTCCCGATTAGTGAAGCGCTAATATAAATCAGCGTGTCACCGTCAACCAGATTTATTTTCTTTAAAGTGTAGGTAGCAGTGTTTGTTACCTGAAAGGTTGCTAATGCGGATTCCTGTTTGATTTCCCAGGTGGAGTTAATCTCCATCATTTTATTCGGTATTCTTCTGAAAACCTGCTGGCAAACGGGAGTCAATATTGATTCTGAAACCTGATTCGATAAACTTTTCTTTTCAGTATCGGAAAGATTCACCTCTCTGCCGCTGGCTTTTGTTAAATTATTTATAATTTTGTCAATATCACTTACTTTTACAATTGCTCCATCAGGTCCGAAATAAACCCTGAAAGGGGAGTTCAGTAATATTTCATATTCACCGAACATTGATTTAATTTCTTTTGAATTGGCTTTACCGGAATGGTACTCAAGTCTTCGACCATTCATATTTCCGGTCATATCGATTTGCGAAATATTAACCTTTATTTCATTCAGCGAATCCTTATTCGCACTTATCACTTCCGTGTCAAGTATATAAATTTCAGTCTGATCGGAATTACTGGTAAGTAAGGTATCGGTAATTAATTCCTGAGTTTGACTAGTGTTTGTTGTTAACCTGAATTTATTGGAATCACCTCTTTTCAGTTTATATCCCATAAAAACTTTTGAGCTAAGAATTTTATGATTGGTTTGTGTTTTGTCGGTTTCATTATTCTTCTCTGATGAGCATGATATGAGCAGAAGTGAAATAAACAGGTACGTCAAATTTTTCAGCATATTTTCCCCGGGTTTTCCATAAAGATTAATATTTTTATCAACATAATTTCATTCTAAGTGAAGATTTTTTCCCGGGCAATTGCCCAGGCTGCAATACTCATTCCGTCCCATAATTCACCGCTGATAATCATGTTATCAATTTCAGACGGTTTGATTTCCCGGATTTCAAAATCCTCCGTGAAATCTGCCGGTAATGGCGAAGTGAATAGTTCTCTTGCGATAAATACAAAACACATTTCATCACTGACTCCTGAATAAGGTGCAAATTTACCAACATACTCCAGTGATTTGGCTGAATAGCCTGACTCTTCTCTTAATTCCTTCAGGGCATTGTCTTCTTTTGAAATATTCTCCTGAATCGATCCGCAGGGGAATTCAATTGATTCTTTTTTGCAGAGGTATCGATATTGATTTACAAGAATTATTTTTCCTTCATGAGTTACGGGAATAACTAATGTTGAACCCCCGGTATGAATATAGTGGTATTCTCCGCAGTCTTTCCCGTCAATCTGGAATTTTTCTAAGATGTAACTCCAGTATTTATTTTTGGAGATGAGTTTCCCGGAAATTTTTTCCCACTTTTTTAACAACAGTTTAATCCATGATTTTGAATTAATTCACTTCTGGAAAAAAAGTAGGCTATTTCTTTCGCGGCATTTTCGTCGGAATCAGAACCATGCACAATATTTTTCGTAATGCTCTCGGCAAAGTCCCGTCTGATTGTGCCTTGCGCTGCTTTTTTCGGATCGGTAGCGCCAATGAGTTTTCTGAAATCCTCGACGGCGTTTTCTTTCACTAAGGCAATCGGAACGCAGGCGCCTGAAGTCATATAAGCCAATAGTTCATTAAAGAAAGGTTTACCTTTATGTATTTCATAAAAACCGGTCGCAGTTGTTTCGTTGAGATGAGTCATTTTCATTCCAATAATTTTAAAACCTGCAGCCTGAATTCGCGCGATTATTTGTCCTGTTAAATTTTTTTCAACCGCATCCGGTTTTAGTATTGCTAAAGTTCGGTTACTCAAATTATCCTCCGTATATTTCAAAATAAAAGTCACATGATTTATTCACGTGACTCATCAGTTTTTGATTTCGATAAATTTAACTATTCACGGAAATAATGAAAACCCGTGCCTGCCCGCTGATATGCAGGATTCTATTTCTTTTTCGTTTTTACTTTTTTGCTTTTTACCTGTTTACCAGATTTAGATTTTTTAACTACTGTACTTTTTGTTTTTACTTTTATTTTTTCCAAGGCTTTCTGCATAACAATACCTATTTCTGCGGGACTCTCAACAACCTTTATTCCTGCTCTTTTCATCACTGCCATTTTTTCTGAAGCAGTTCCTTTGCCGCCCGAAATAATGGCTCCGGCATGCCCCATTCTGCGTCCGGGTGGCGCGGTTTGACCGGCGATGAAACCCACAACAGGTTTCTTAACATATTTTTTGATGAAAGCCGCGGCTTCTTCTTCAGCGGTTCCGCCGATTTCACCAATCATTACAATCGCCTCGGTTCCGGGATCGTCATTGAAAAGTTTTATGATATCAATAAACTGTGAACCGATAACCGGGTCGCCCCCGATTCCTACACAGGTTGACTGACCGATGTTCAAATCCGATAACTGTTTTACGGCTTCGTAGGTTAATGTTCCGCTGCGCGAAACAACACCGACTTTTCCTGCGCGATGAATAAATCCAGGCATGATACCGATTTTTGCTTTTCCGGGTGAGATAAGTCCCGGACAATTCGGACCGATTAATCTTACATCCGAATGACGTATAACGTTGAATACCTTCACCATATCTCCGGCGGGAATACCTTCTGTTATGCAAACGATAAGTTTAATCCCGGCGTTATATGCTTCCAAAATTGCATCAGCGGCAAATGGCGGGGGAACAAAGATTGCGCTTGCCTCCGCTTTGGTTTCTTTTACTGCTTCAGCAACCGTATTGAAGATCGGGATGTTCTGAAATTTTGTTCCTCCTTTTCCGGGAGTAACACCCGCGACAACTTTAGTTCCGTATTCAACCATCTGCCCGGTGTGAAAAGAACCTTCACTGCCGGTTATTCCTTGAACAACAACTTTGGTGTTTTTTCCGAGAAGAATACTCATAAGTCATAGTCCTTGTGTTGTTATTTTTATAATCATTATGTCGGCTAAATTAAAAAAAAAGTCGCTAACATACCTGAGAAATTCCACTCAAAATATTTCAACGACCTCATTCATAAAAATATTTTGGAGTGATTCGTGTGAAAAAGAAATGGAACATTGAAGATGATCGTTTCTATTCGAATCAGAAAAATTTTTACCGTGACCGACATAAAGATCATTAAATCTTTCCATCCGTGGTAATCAAGACAATCATGAACATCCGCGTTCTGTTTTTGTTGCATCCCGAATTCGTAGCACAATGTTTGCACACAGAAAAGTGATAATTTAATGTGTATATTTTACTTAAATACCCCGTCAGTTAAATTAGATTCCCAACCTGCAACAGCTTCAATTCATCCAACTGATTTCCTGTAATCTGAACTAAATTCATCAAACTTCGTCGAGAACAGTTTCACGTCATTAACGAAAATTGTGTTTAAAATTTTCTTTTCTATTTGAGAGAAATTGCATATACTGTTCACTACTAATGAACGATATTGAGCATTATTAATGAACAAATTTGTTTTGTGAAAAACGAGATGAAAAATGTTACTCAAGGATACAATAAAACAGATTGTCGATGAACAAAAGGTTCTATTAACTTCCATTGATATCGGAATCGAACGGGAATGCCTGAATGACATAACCATATCTGAAAAATTCGTAAATATCATTACAGGAATACGAAGATGCGGTAAAAGTACATTGCTAAACCAGCTAATGAGCAGGTACAAAAATGTATTCTATTTTAATTTTGAAGATGTGAGAGCATTCGGATTTGAACTAAGTGATTTCACCAAACTCGAAGAGATATTTCAATCATACTCTGATGAAGGAATATATTTTTTTGATGAAATTCAGAATGTTCCCGAATGGGAAAGATACGTCAGAACTTTTCTGGGAAAGGGAAAGAGCATCGTTATTACCGGTTCCAGCGCATCATTGTTAAGTCGTGAACTTGGTACCAAACTAACCGGACGCCATCTAAATTATGAACTCTATCCATTCTCTTTTACGGAGTTCCTTAAATTAAATAAAAAAAATCCCTCAGCTAAAACATTTGAATCATATTTGCAGAATGGAGGCTTTCCTGAATATCTCAAAATCGGCGAGGGCAGAATTCTCCAGGAGTTATTCAACGATATAATTACTCGTGATATAATTGTCAGATATAACTTACGTCAACCGAAAATTGTTAAAGAACTTGCATTATATTTACTCTCAAATGTCGGGAAAGAATTCAGTTACAGGAAACTATCGCAGACGTATGAATCAGGAAGTGTAAATACTATTATCTCTTTAATTTCATATTACGAAGAGAGTTATCTTTTATTTACTGTTCCTCGATTTGATTTCTCTTATAAAAAACAAATCGTTAATCCTAAAAAAATATATGCAATTGATCCTGGTATGATAAAAATGAATACGGTTTCTTTTACTAATGACCAGGGTCGGATTCTTGAAAATATGGTGTATTTATTTTTACGCCGATCGGGCAATGAAGTATTTTACTTCAAACAAAAAAATGAGTGCGATTTTATTACTAAATCAAAGGATGGACTTTTCGCTGTTTATCAGGTTTGTTACAAGTTAACAGAAGATAATAAACAGAGGGAACTAAATGGTTTGCTGGAAGCAATGGAATATTTTAAACTGGAATCGGGTAGAATAATTACAATTGACCAGGAAGAGATACTTAAAACAGACAAGAAGGAAATATCAGTGATACCTGCATGGAAAATGATGTCATGATTGAAAAACATTTTCATTTTTTCATTAACCCGATTTATACAATGCAGATTTTCAGATAGGTAAGTTATGAAACCAGCAGCTTTGCTTAAGATTTTTATTCTCTTTTTAATGATAATTCCTGTTGGAGTTTGGGGGCAGGATTATTCTGTTACTGTGGATAGTGGATTCGTCTTCATAGATGGTGAGTACATTGAACCACCATATCATGTGCAAATTAAATCTGATGAGATATTCATTAATGATAAAATAGTTTTTGAGAACGGATTTGATGAAATTGATATCACGAAATATGATGAGTACCCAGAAATAAATTTAGAAATATTCTCAAATAACTATGATCTGGAAAATTATATTTATAAAGAAAATATACAATATGAAAGATGGTTGAGGTTATTTTTCCTTAAAAAATATTCATATTTTGAAGCTATTGACCATATAATCAATTTTTATAAACGTTTGGAATTTGTTGATGATGTCAGATATGATGAAGAAGCTGGAATTCTGTTTATTGAATATAAAAATGGAGTAAAAAGAAAATATAGTATTGGTTTTGACAAAAATTTTCTGATTACACAATTAAAATATACAAGAAAACTGATTGCCGAAAATAATCAGAAATATATCATACAAGAACTCAATTCTGGGAGAGTAAAATCCTACTCAAAAAGAGGTGAACTTACAACGTCAGTAAAAAGCCTCCTTGAGATTGTGAGTAAATTGGAGAATAAAAATATACCGAAGGAGTATAAAAAGACTAAGCTTCTTGAAAGTTTCATTTCACCAGATCAAGATATTCCAACATATTTCTATAATTATGAAAGCCTTTTAAAAAGACTAAAAATAGAAAAGGTGGAAACAGAAAAGTTAACTATACCCCGCCAATTGGACAATAAAAAGTAAAATTTAATGTGAATATTTTACCTAAATACCCGGTCAATTATAATAGATTTCCTACCTGCAACAGCTTCAATTCATCCAACTGATTTGCCATAAATTGAACGCCGATAGGCAGACCTTTACTGTCATTACCGATGGGAATACTTATTCCCGGAATACCGGCAAGGTTAGCGGGAGTTGTGTAAATATCCATAAGGTACATTTGCAGGGGATCATCCATCAGTTCGCCGAGTTTGAAAGCTGTTGTCGGTGAGGTAGGAGAGATAATCAAATCAACTTTTTCAAATGCTTTCGTAAAATCATTCTGAATCAGTCTTCGTACTTTCTGGGCTTTACGGTAATAAGCATCATAATAACCGGCGCTCAAAACATAAGTGCCAAGCATTATTCTTCGTTTAACTTCATCACCGAAACCGTCATGACGGGAAAGTGTGTACATCTCATCAAGATTTTTTATTCCTTCAGCGCGGTAACCGTAACGAGCTCCGTCGAACCTCGCGAGATTCGCTGATGCTTCTGCCATCGCTATGATGTAATAAGTAGCAATTGCATATTCAGTGTGAGGAAATTCTACTTCAACAATTTCATGTCCGAGAGCTTCTAATTTTTTTATAGTTCCTTCGATGGCAATTTTAACTTCTTCGTTTAATCCTGCACCGAAATGTTCTTTCGCGAATCCTATTTTGAATTTTTTATTCCCATAAAAGTTTGCAGAGAAATTTTCAACTTCTTTATTGATGCTTGTCGAATCCATTTCATCGAATCCGGACATAACTTCGAGTAATAATGCAGCATCTTCAACATTGTTGGTAATTGGTCCGACGCTGTCTAGCGATGAAGCATAAGCTGTCAAACCATATCTCGATATTCTTCCGTAAGTCGGTTTAAGTCCCATTACACCGCAGTAAGAAGCCGGCTGGCGAATTGATCCGCCCGTGTCAGTACCGATTGCAGCATCACACAATCCTGCCGCAACCGCCGCAGCTGAACCACCGCTTGATCCACCGGGAACGTATTCTGTATTTACCGGATTAAGCACGGGTCCGAAAGCAGAATTTTCATTTGAACCGCCCATGGCAAATTCATCACAATTGGTTTTGCCGATTATTAAAGCATCCGCGTCAATTAATTTTTGAATACTTGTTGCCGAGTAAATCGATTGAAAATTTTTAAGAATATTAGAAGAGCAGGTGAGAGGTTTATCTTTAATTGCCAGAACATCTTTAACCGCGATAACCATCCCGGCTAATTTTCCGCCATTGCCGTTTATTATTTTATTCTCGATAAGATCGGCAAGTTGAAGAGCTTCTTCGAAAACAAAATTGTAGGCATTGAGATTTTTTTTCTTCTCAATTTCGTTCAGGAAATATTGTACATTTTCCCGCAGCCGAAGCTGATCTTTTTTGATCAGCTCCTGCTTTTCCTGTAAACTCTTATATGGTAACAAAATTATTTCCGCGATTTGTTGGGATGATGAGCTGTTTACTCGTTCTTCGGTTTCTTGGAATCAGATTCTTTGTCATCTATCTGTAAATCTTCCTGGACGTCATTAACGGCTTTTTTAAATTCCCGCATTCCTTTCCCGATGCCTTTTGCAAGTTCGGGAATTTTTTTTGCACCGAATAAAAGTAAAATTGCCAGCACGATTAATAGTATTTCTGTTGCGCCAAGGCTGCCGAACATGGTTACCTCATTTTATAGTAAGTAAATTATTTTTTATTATCTTCTTCAGTTCTTTCTTTGGAATTACCGTTGAACTTATCGCTAAAAATCATATAAAAAATATGTCGTAAAATTCCGAATAATACCATGGAAAGGAAAATGTAAAAGAGCGCTTTCCCATCACTTGCATAAACAATTAGAATCGCGAATATTCCCACAAGTATATAAATAATTTTTTCGCCAAGACTGAAATCCGAAGGCTTCGGCATTTTGTTATATCTGATGCTGCTAACCATTAGCGCCGAGTTAAGGAATACCAGGGGAATAACAAAATATTCAAATTGCGGAAGAATGCTTCCGTCTTTGTAAAATGCTATCACAAAAGTCGCGATTATTATTGCCGAAATTGGAATTGGTAAACCTTTGAAATCAACTTTAACGGTAATATCTTCAACCTGCGTGTTGAACCGGGCAAGTCTGAAAGCGCCGAAGACAAGTAAACACGCGCTGATTAATAATCCAATCCAGCCGTATTTTACAAGATAGCAATGATAAATTAAGAATGCCGGCGCAGCTCCGAAACTTAAAACATCGGCAAGAGAATCGAGTTCAACTCCGAATTGACTGCTGGATTTTAACATACGGGCAAGAAGTCCGTCAAGCACATCAAACACACCGGCCACCATTATCAAAACAGAAGCGATAATGTATTCATTCTGACTTGAATAAACTATCGATGTAAATCCCGAAAGAATACTCAGAGCAGTGAACGAATTCGGGATTATTGCTTTACTTAAATTAATATTTTTCATTTATTATACTCGAATAGAATAGATTCACCGGCTTTAACAATATCACCTTCTTTTACTTTTAGAGTCCAGTTTTTATTAACCATCACATCAACGCGACTACCGAATTTAATCATTCCGAATCTTTCTCCCATTTTAACAGCATCACCTTTTTTCACTTCAAATACAATCCTTCTGGCAATAAATCCGGCTACTTGTGTAAAAAGAACTTTGCCGAATTTTCCGGTAATTCCAATCTCGCTTCGTTCATTCCTCTCATCGGCTTTGTCATGAAATGCAACCAGATATTCACCTTCGTGATATTCAAGGTAATCAATAACTCCGTCAACAGGAATTCTGTTTACATGAACATTAAGCGGTGACATAAAAATTGAAATTTGTTTTGCCTCTTCTTTCAGAAATCTGTTTTCCAGAACATCTTTGATTATCAATACCTTTCCGTCTGCCGGAGAAATTATCACATCATTTCTTTCCGGCGTAACACGATCCGGATCTCGGAAAAAATTCAGAGTGAATATTGTCACTAAAAGCGAAAGTAATATTAAAGGGTAACGAACAAACCAAAGATCATTTATAATCGCGATTACAAGAATCACAAGAACAAAAACAAAAACAATCCCTGCTGTGCCATAACCATATTTTGTAATCATGAGTTATACTTCAATTAGTTAAGTGGTGAAACAATATACAAAATTCCGAATAGAAAGCATGGAAAGGTAAGATATTTTGTTGAAAATTTCTCTCATAATTTTTATGGATAAAATTTCCTATTTTTGCTTAGAGCAAAGAAGAAATAAAAATAATTTACTAAAACGGAGGATGAATGAAAGGCGGAATGCAGGGAATGTTGAAACAGATACAGAAGATGCAGGCTGATATGGAAAGGGTTCAGAATGATCTCGGAAACAAAACTGTAACTGAGGAGAGCGGCGGTGGTGTGGTTAAAGCGACTGCAAGCGGTAAAAAAGAATTAATCTCCCTACAAATAGATGCAGAAATTATAAATTCGAACGACAAAGAAATGCTTGAAGATCTTGTTGTTGCTGCCGTGAATAAAGCTCTGACTTCAGCAGGAAAATTGGCTGAGGAGGAATTGGCGAACGTAACAAAAGGTATGATGCCTCCCGGTTTTAATATTCCGGGATTTTAGTATGCAGATTGCTGAACCGTTATTAAAAGCAATTGAAGAACTGAGTAAACTTCCCTCAATAGGGAAAAAATCTGCCCAGAGACTCGCGCTTCATCTTCTAAAATGTGATGAAGAAAAAGTAAAGAATCTTGTTACGGCAATTCTTGAGCTGAAATCTAAAATACAGTTTTGCTCGGTTTGTTATAATATATCCGTCGATGATGTCTGCGATATATGTAAAAGTACAAAACGTGATAAAACATTGGTCTGTGTCGTTGAAGAAGCTAGCGATATAATAGCCATTGAAAGAACGAATGAATATAACGGAGTTTATCATGTTATCGGAGGTGTTCTTTCTCCGCTTAAAGGCATTGGCGTTGATGAACTCAAAATCAAAGAACTTGTTGAGAGAACTAAGAAAGGTGATATAAAAGAAATAATTCTTGCTCTTAATCCTGACACCGAGGGTGATACAACTTCTCTTTATCTGGCAAAAATATTAAAACCGCTTGAACTAAAAGTAACGAGAATTGCCCGCGGTTTGCCGATCGGGGGTGATCTTGAATTTGCCGATGACGCAACTATAGGAAGAGCGGTTATCGGGAGGATTGATCTCTGATGCAGGATTGGTTCAGGGATTGGTTTTCATCAGATGATTATTTACTTGTTTATAATCATCGCGATAATGAAGATGCGGTTAAACTTAATCGGCTAATTCTGGCAGAAACTGTTCTTGCTGAAAATTCGAAAATTCTGGATGCAGCTTGCGGAGCCGGCAGGCATTCAATTTTATTCGCTAAAACAGGACACATAGTTACAGGTTTTGATTTGAGCGAGAATCTGCTTCATAAAGCCAGACAGAAAGCGGCTAAGGAAAATGTGAATGTTGATTTTGTGTGTGCAGATATAAGATACGCGTCTTTCACAGGTCAGTTTGATCTGATCGCAAATTTATTTACAAGCTTCGGTTATTTTGAAAATGATGATGAGAATTTTGCCTTTATAAAAAATGCAGGCAGCTTTCTAAAAAATAACGGCTGGTATGTTTTTGATTATTTCAATGCAACTTTCTTAAAAAATAATCTGGCGCCTTATTCTTCACGGCAAACGGAAGATGCAAGCATTGAGGAATTCAGATCATTCGAAAGAAACAGGGTTGTAAAAAAAATAGTTGTTCACAGGAAGGGAAAAGAGAAGACTTTTTTTGAGTCGGTAAAACTATATACATTTGAGGAAATTAAGAGATATTTTGAGTATTGTGGTTTCAGAATAGAAAAATTATTCGGTAACTACGACGGCGGAGAATTTATCGAAGATAAATCACCCAGATTAATAGTTTTCTTTAAAAGATGAAAAAATATACAATAATATTTTTAGTCCTGCTTTTTTCCTGCGACCTGCTTGATACGCGGGATCCTGAACCACCTGACATGGGTGGAGAGACAATCGTCGCTCCTAAAGAAGAACACATTTTGTTCAGCAATCTTATTTATTCATTCAGAGAAAAAAATCTTGAATATTATATTTCATGTTTTGTTGACGCGTCTTTCTCCGATAAACAATTTAAATTTATTCCCTCAACCGGTTCAATTTCAGCTCAGTCATGGGATATGGAATCGGAGAGAACGTACTTTAACAATCTCAGAGTGATCCCCGGCGAAGGTATTCCGATAACGCTTACTTTATCAAATGAAATAAGAAATCCCCTTGGCGACAGCGCGGTATATCAATATGATTATTCATTAATTGTACCTGTCTACGGGCAGCAGGAGAGTAACACGTACAAAGGAACGGCAATTTTCAGAATATATAAAGACAGTCGCCAACAATGGGCAATCGGCGAGTGGGAAGATATTAAGCTTGATAATTTCATGAGCTGGAGTGATCTGAAAGGAAGATACTATTAAAAGAATAATAATTGTATATTGCCTTTTGTTATTGGGTGTTTCGGGATGTTTTAATCCTTTTGCCCCGACTCTCGATGAGAATTTAAGCGCTGAGTCCGCGCTCATTAGCGATCAGAGTGATATTCAGGGAGTGTTTCAGAATTTTCAATACGCGTATTCATTTAAGGATACAACAATTTACGGGAAATTACTCAGCGAGAATTTTACTTTTGTTTATCGCGATTATGATATCGGCGCGGATATTTCCTGGGGGCGGGATGAAGAGGTTAGGGTATCGCAAGGCATGTTCCAGAATACTCAAAAACTTGACCTGGTGTGGAATAATATTATTTCCATTACCGCTGATTCTTCGAATATTATTAGGAGTTTTAACCTGACAATTACTTTTAATCCGACTGATATTATTTTTGTTGACGGCAGAGTGAATATTGACCTGATAAAAGACGAAAATCAAAAATGGAAAATTGTAAGGTGGATTGACGAATCTAATTTCTGAGAGAATATTATGTTTTGGTTTCATATTACAGAAGCAATTAAAATTTTCAGACGCGCCTCTCTGGCGTCAATTATTGCTATTATAACAAGTACTATTGCCGTAACGCTTATCACCTTGTCGGTTCTCTTTATCTTCCTTTCTGATACATTTAATGAAAAACTGAAGAACCAGATTGAGATTAATGTTTTTCTGAAAAAGGATATTCCAGCAACCAACCTTGATTCTCTTCGGATTGACCTCAAAGAAAATAAAATTGTTGGTTATGCAAAATATATTTCTGAACAGGATGCTGTTGAGCGGTTTATTGCTCAGACAGGTGAAGACTTCAGATCTGTTTTAAATTTGAACCCTTTACCGTCTTCATTTGTTATTAGACTGAAATCAGAACACGTCACAAAAACAAATCTGCTTAAAACAATAGACAGATATACTTCTTTTCCGGGCGTTGATGAAGTTAAATGTGATTTTGAAACTGCTTTGAGTATTTTGCGGTTTATTGACAACGGAAAGTTTATACTTTATTCACTAACGGCGATTTTGGTTTTAATTTCATTGTATTTTGTTTATTCAACTCATAGAATGTGGGTTCTGTCACGGCAAACACAATTTAATACTATGAAATTAGTCGGAGCAAAAATCAGTACTATCAAAACGCCGATAATTATAAACGGAATGATTATCGGGATAATTGCCGGTTCGGTTTGTACAATGTTTTTTTTCTTTATTAGTAATTTTTTGGAAAGTGTTTACGGTTTGAAGATTTTTGAAAACTATAAATATTTGCTTTTCAGCAGTATTTTTATCGGGGCGGGCTTAGGGTTCTTGAGTAGCCTGCTCTCTACAAAAAGTATTACTCTCAAGATTGATCAGAGATAGATTCCCAGGGGAGAAAATGAGAAAACCGATTATTATATATGTCCTGTTTTTATTAATCATTTTGCCTGTTTATTCGCAAGGCACTGATTACGAATTAGGAACAAGTTTATTTGACCGATATAGAGGCGTTACGGGCTTTTTTGATTTCTCTGACCCCGGATCCGTAAATATGAAAGTTAATGTCTGGGGTTATGTTCGTTTCCCGGGAAGATACACAGTTCCCGTCTACACAACAGTAACTGAATTACTCTCATTTGCAGGCGGACCTTCTGAAGCGGCTGATCTGGAAGATTTGCGGCTTTATAAAGTTGAAGAGGACGGTACTCAACAATTATTGAAATTTTCCTATCACGATATTATGTGGGAGGAAAATCTGGTTTCTACAAGCAAAAATCTGCCGCCGCTTGAAGGAGGAGATATACTTGTTGTTCCAGGTGAACCCAAACTTTTTTTCAGAGACTGGTTATCAATAACTTTTTCGATAGTTAGTACGCTCATAACGATAACCTTATTAGTTCTTAACATTACAGGAAATTAATGAATAACATAAAATCTGATAATCATTATCCGCAAGAGGGAAAATCACTTAAAGAAATATTTTCTTTAATTCTTGACAGGTGGATTCTTTTTACTTCCATTGCTGCGGTAATCTTTTCTCTTTCTGTGGCATATGCAATTCTGAAAGTCGACATCTACGAGGCGACTTCTGTTATAAAAATAACTAAACCAAAAGAAAGTGTGCTCAGTAGTCCTTTTCTTACCGGTTTTCAGTCAATCGGCGAAGATAGATTTATTGCTAATGAACTCGAAATTCTTCAAAGTTACAGACTACGGGAAAAAGTAGCCGAAGTCCTCACTGATTCATTCACACTTTCGGCAAACAAAAAGGATTTTATTTCGTTAATAGAAAATGATAAAACATTTTTTAATAGTAATTCCTCTGACGTTCCGACGATTGTTGAATTACGATATATTCCTGACCTGATTGAAAGTAAATATGACGCTGTTCAAAAACGGGGGCTGGATATTATTGAGATTACGGCAAGTTCGGAATCGCCTTACGAATCCGCACTGATTTCCAATGCCATCGCTTCATCTTATCAGGAACTCAATCTGATGCTGAATCGTCAGTTTATTTCTATGGACAGGGAATTTTTAGGGCAGCAACGCAGCTCAAAACTCGATACCTTGTTATCATCCGAAGAAATTCTTGAAGCTTATCAGAAAAAGGAAGGAATTGTTGAGTTACCTGAACAGGCAAGAGCATTAATTGAATTATTATCCGACTTCGAATCAAAACGGAACGCTACAAAAATTGAACTGACAATTTCGGAAAAAAGTCTCGCGAAGTATAAAGAGGAATTAAGTAAACAGGACCCGAGAATAAAAGACTATCTCGAAAGTTTTGCTACTGAACCTTATATAAAATCTCTTCAGGAACAAATTGCTAAACTTGAATCGCAAAAGGACCTAGCTTTTAC
This sequence comes from uncultured Melioribacteraceae bacterium, assembly GCA_964516545.1. Lineage (GTDB taxonomy): Bacteria > Bacteroidota > Ignavibacteria > Ignavibacteriales > Melioribacteraceae > JAHISV01. The sequence continues at coordinate 6,152 of CAZEXO010000027.1, read as the reverse complement.
AAGTAACAGGGTATCGAACAAGAATGACAATATTATCAACGAGTTCGATAATAAAATAAATGATTTGAAAAGTAAACTGAATGAAAAAATAAACGTATATAAAGCCGGAATTTTTGCCTCAAGCCCTGAGGAAATTAAGTCGCTTACTCAACGTGTTCTTGAAGAAGGAGTGAAATTTCAGGCATTACAGGCTTCTTATGGTGAATGGTCCTCGCTTGTATCGAAGTATGAAAACAGATTTAATGAAATACCTGTTCGCTCAATGGAACTTGCCCGTCTTGAGAGAGAAAAGAAAGCTAATGAGAAACTTTACCTTCTGGTAGAAGAGAAATATCAGGAAGCGCAAATACAGGAGCAGTCAATTCCGGGTAATGTTGTTATAATTGATAAAGCAAGAATTCCCGATATGCCCTCTAAACCTAATAGAAAATTAATTGTGCTTATAGGTTTTTTTCTCAGCCTGACCGTTGCGTTCGGTTTTGTTTTTATGCTGGATTATTTTGATTCAAAAGTAAGAACACCGGAACAAATTCAGGATAACGAATTGAATTACATCTCCTATATTCCGATCGTTCAGAATGTAAATGGTAATGGAAAATCTGAAGTTGTTTATGACGGAGAGGGACAAACAATTGCCGCCGAAGCTTTCAGGACCCTTCGCACAAGATTGCGTTTTACTCAGATTGCGCGAAAAGAAATGAAAACTCTTCTTGTTACAAGCGCGAATGAACAGGAAGGAAAAACTTTTATCGCTTCAAATTTAGCTTGCAGTTTTGCTCTGTCGAATAAAAAAACTCTTATTATTGATTGCGACTTGAGAAGACCGAGAGTGAACAGTTTTTTCAGCTCAGGTTTAACACCCGGGTTGACGGATTATTTTCTTAATGACAAATCCTTCAGGGAAATTTTAAGATCCTCTGGCAAAAGGAACTTGTATTACATTACAGCAGGAACACTTCCCCCTAATCCATCGGAAATTATTGCTTCGCAGAAAATGGAGGAATTCTTAAAAAAAGTAAAAGAGATTTTTGATGTTGTAATTATCGACTCGGCGCCTCTGCTTGCTGTATCCGATTCTGAAGTGCTTGCAAGGTTGGTTGACGGTACATTCCTGGTAACAAATTCCGGCGGAACAGAAATTGACTCCTTAAAACATGCAGCTGAATTACTTCGGTTCGATGAATCATCTTATCTCGGTGTTGTGTTGAACAGATACGCTCCCAAAAAAGGTAGTGGTTATTATTATCGTTATTCTTATACTTACGGTGATAATTATAAGAAACAATTCGGTAAAGAGAAGAAAAATTGAAGACAGCTGTTGTTACCGGAGGAGCCGGTTTTCTGGGTTCTCACCTCTGCGATAAACTTATCGAAAAAAATATTAAAGTGATTTGTATTGATAATTTGATAACGGGAAATATCAATAACATTGAACATCTTTTTGGTAACACTAATTTTGAATTCCTTAAACATGATGTAACTAATTTTATTCATGTTCCGGGCAAAGTGGATTATGTTTTTGCCATTTCACAGCCTCCTAATACTATATCTTTTTTACATCGTTTTGCTTAG
>CAZEXO010000027.1:0-4570 GCA_964516545.1 uncultured Melioribacteraceae bacterium | reverse complement strand
CATGTTCCGGGCAAAGTGGATTATGTTTTGCATTTCGCCTCTCCGGCAAGTCCGATTGATTATCTGAAACTTCCGATTCAAACATTAAAAGTGGGCTCGCTCGGCACGCATAAAGCACTCGGTTTATCAAAGGAAAAAAATGCCAGATTCCTTCTTGCGTCAACCAGCGAGGTATATGGCGATCCTGAAATTCATCCTCAGAAAGAAGAATATTGGGGGAATGTGAATCCCGTTGGTCCTCGCGGTGTTTACGACGAGGCTAAAAGGTTTGCAGAAGCAATGACAATGGCCTATCATCGGTATCATAATGTTGAAACAAGAATTGTGAGAATATTCAATACCTACGGACCGCGTATGCGACTTGATGACGGGCGCGCATTACCAGCGTTTGTTTCTCAGGCTTTGCGTGGAGAAGATATTACAGTTTTTGGCGACGGATCACAGACGCGAAGTTTCTGTTTTGTAAGCGACCTGACGGAGGGCATTTACAGGTTATTACTTTCGAACGAAACAAATCCTGTAAATATTGGTAATCCCTCTGAAATAACTATCAAACAATTTGCTGAAGAAGTTGTTAAAATAACCGAAACTAAAAGTAAAATTATTTATAAAGAACTACCCGTTGACGATCCTAAAGTCCGCCAGCCTGATATTTCAAAAGCCAGGACTATTCTCGGATGGGAACCCAAAGTTGACAGGCATGAGGGACTCAGGATTACGATTGATTATTTCAGGAACGTCTTAAAACTTTCCTAGAACATTTTTAATCACACATACTATTTATAGATCCCAAACAACATCTTTTTCGATAGATTATTTATTCATTAGGATTTTTGAGAATTCATCTTTGAGTAATTGAGGATTCATAATATTCAGGAACAGGCAGGATAAAAAAAAGCGGGCCGAATTCGGACCGCTTTTTGTTCTGTATATTTTTTAATGTCTGTTCGACATAGTGGGTTATTAATACATTCCGCCCATTCCGCCGCCCATTCCACTCATGTCAGGCATAGCGGGTGCTTTTTCAGCTTCTTTCTTTTCATAAACTACTGCCTCAGTTGTAAGAAGTAATGATGATACAGAAGCAGCATTTTCAAGAGCCGTACGAGTAACTTTTGTAGGATCAATTACGCCGGCTTTGACCAAGTCTTCATATACTTCGGTAGCTGCATTGAAACCATAGTTACCTTCTTTCTCAAGAACTTTGTTAAGCACAACAGCGCCTTCCAATCCTGCATTACCAACTATTTGTTTCAGAGGCTCGTAAAGTGCTTTCTGAATTATTTTGATTCCGGTTGTCTGATCGAGATTCTCAGCCTGCATTCCGTCAAGAACTTTGGATGCTCTTACTAATGCAACACCGCCGCCTGCAACAATACCTTCTTCAACAGCAGCTCTGGTAGCGTGTAATGCGTCTTCAACACGGGCTTTTTTCTCTTTCATTTCAACTTCGGTAGCAGCGCCGATTTTTAACACTGCAACACCGCCGCTTAATTTAGCAAGTCTTTCCTGTAATTTTTCTCTGTCGTAGTCTGAAGTAGTGTTTTCAATTTGAGCTTTAATTTCGTTTATTCTTGCTTTGATAGAATCAGTTTTACCGGCGCCTTCAACGATGGTTGTATTATCTTTATCGATAACAATTTTAGAAGCTTTGCCCAAAAATTCTACGGTAGCATTCTCAAGTTTATAACCTCTTTCTTCGCTTACAACAGTACCATTAGTTAATACTGCTATATCTTCCAGCATTGCTTTTCTTCTGTCGCCAAAACCTGGAGCTTTTACAGCCGCAACTTTAAGAGTGCCGCGTAATTTATTTACAACCAGGGTAGCCAGAGCTTCACCTTCGAGGTCTTCGGCAATAATTAACAGCGGTTTGCCGGATTGAGCAACTTTTTCAAGAACGGGGAGAAGGTCTTTCATCGAAGAGATTTTTTTATCATGAATAAGAATAAAAGCATCTTCAAGAACAGCTTCCATTGCCTCGCTATCGGTTACGAAGTAAGGGGAGAGGTAACCGCGGTCAAACTGCATACCTTCAACTACTTCAAGAACCGTATCGGCTGATTTACTTTCATCAACCTGAATAACGCCGTCTTTACCTACTTTATCCATTGCGTCAGCTAATAAATCACCAATAGCTTTATCGTTGTTAGCTGAAATTGCGCCAACCTGAGCTATTTCATCACGACCTTCAACATCTTTTGAAACTGATCTTAAGTGTTCAACAACTTTTTTTACTGCTAAATCAATACCGCGTTTTAAGTCCATTGGGTTTGCGCCTGCTGTAACGTTTTTTAATCCTTCACGGTAAATTGCCTGAGCTAATACGGTTGCGGTTGTTGTACCGTCGCCCGCGATGTCGCTTGTTTTGGACGCAACTTCTCTTACCATCTGAGCGCCCATATTTTCTACTTCGTTTTCGAGTTCAATTTCTTTTGCAACGGTTACGCCGTCTTTAGTAACTGTAGGAGCTCCGAATTTTTTATCGATAATTACGTTTCTTCCTTTTGGTCCTAAAGTAACCTTAACGGCATTTGCTAATTTATCAACACCTTCTTTCAATTGATTCCTGGCGCCGGTACTGTATTTTATTTCTTTAGCTGCCATAATTTCCTCCGATTATTTTTTATAATTAGTTCTTTCTAAACTTATTTCACTATTCCGAAAATGTCGTTCTCTCTCATAATTAAATATTCTTCACCGTCAACATTAATCTCGGTTCCTGAATATTTTCCGTAAAGAACTTTGTCGCCTGCTTTTACAGTAAGCGCTACTTTTTCACCTTTGTCGTTTGTTGCGCCTGGACCAACTGCGATGATTGTTCCCTGACTTGGTTTTTCTTTTGCGGTGTCAGGCAAAATAATTCCGCCTTTTGTTTTTTCTTCAGCGGGACTAGCCTGAACAATTACTCTGTCTCCTAACGGTTGAATCTTAAATCCTGCCATATCTTTAACCTCCAATTATATTAGTTATTGCTTGGTTAGCACTCTTTAATTACGAGTGCTAATATAAACCGGTGTATCAAAAAAGTCAATGGCATTATGCTAAATTCATTTCGATTTTAGAATCTATTCTTAGTGTTTTAGAATTGAGAGCTGTTTTATAAATTTTACAAAATGTGGTTTCAAAGTAACTTTGGATAAAAATTTTTTATGAAATGAAAAAAATATTTTTTTTGTTGACAGGAGAGCATTCTATCGTTATTTTTGTATCGATAAAAATTTATCGATAAACTTATATCTAATGAGCTCATGATGGAAAACAAAATAATCACAACTTCAATTCCGACTATAAAACGACTTCCTCGTTATATTCAGATATTAAAAAAATTAAAATCGGAAAAAGTTGAAAATGTTTCGGCAACCATGATTGGCGATGAACTTGGAATAGAAAGTATCCAGGTTCGTAAAGATTTAAGCACGACTGGCATTGTCGGTAAACCTAAAGTTGGTTACCAGTTGGATGAGTTGTTGACTACTTTGGTTAATTTTCTTAACTGGAATAACAAAACTGATGCTTTCCTTGTTGGTACAGGCGCTTTAGGAAAAGCAATTCTCGGTTATGATAATTTTAAGAATTATGGATTAAATATCATTGCGGCATTTGATAATGATCCGGAGAAAATCAAAGAAAAAATTAATTCAATTGAAGTGTTTCATATAGATAAACTAAAAAGTCTTGCTGAACGCATGAAGATTAGAATTGGTGTGATAACGGTCCCCGTGGATTATGCTCAGGAAATTGCTGAGATTATGGTTAGCGGGGGAATAAAAGCCGTATGGAATTTTGCACCTGTGGATATAAAGTTGCCGGAAGAAATAATTGTTGAGAATGTTCATCTCTCACAAAGTCTGGCGGTTCTTACTCATAAACTTTCTAATATAGATCAAATCATCTAGTTAAGAAAAATAAAACGGAAAAATTTTAAGCAATTTTTTTCAGGGTGAAGTATGCCCAAAAATGAAAGAGGTATATGATGGATAACGAAAATTCGACACTGACGGCAGCAAGGAAATTTGAAGCTGTCTGTAAAATTCTGGAGGGAAATAATTACGACCACTGCAGACTTATTCCAATTCTTCAGGCGATTCAGGAAGAGTACAGGTACTTACCCGAAAAAGTACTTACTTATGTTGCATCATCATTAAGAATATCACCGGCGAAAGTTTTTGGTGTTGCGACATTTTACTCTCACTTCGCTTTGCAACCGAAAGGTAAGTATATAATAAAAGTTTGTGACGGTACGGCCTGCCATGTTAAAGAATCGATTCCCATAGTTGAAGAGATACAAAAGAAACTAAAACTTACTCCGGAGAACAGAACTACTGAAGATATGATGTTTACTCTTGAAACTGTTTCTTGTCTTGGCGCATGTGGGTTAGCTCCGGTTGTGGTCGTTAATGATCAGGTTTATTCGCAAATGACTCCGGCTAAGGCTTCGGATATGATCGACGAAATTTTGAAAAAGGAGGCTGGTTATGACACAGCTACAAATTAATCTTGAAAAAGTAAAAACTGAGTTTCAGGAGAAACATAAATTAATTAAAAGAAGAGTTATCGTTTGTGCAGG
>CAZEXO010000026.1:24383-28138 GCA_964516545.1 uncultured Melioribacteraceae bacterium | reverse complement strand
AAACTTCTTTTTGGTTATTGAAAGAGTTTCGGTTTTAAGAAGAGCTCGCGCAGACGTGGAATGAGGGGAATCATCCATCAGCGATCCTTCACCAAGGAAATCATATTTCGTGAAAAAAGAGAGTCTTTTTTCCTCACCGAATGATGTTGTTTTAAATAACTCTACCTCTCCTTCGGTAATAACAAACAGTTTATTTCTCGAACTGTTTTCTTCAAAAAGAAATTTGCCGGGATTAAAAGTTTCTGTTTTCATGTTTTCGGCAATCAACGAAAGTTCATCTGAAGTAAGATCAGCGAACAATTCTATCTTTTTTAAGTATTCGGCGGTTTCTATAGTATTCATTCATATATCCAATAAAATTTTTTTATTCATAAAACTATAGAAGAAGTATTTAACGAGCAAGGAGAATTACCAGAATACCGGTTTTATGATAATCGCTTTTTAAATCTTAGTGAACTGAGGTAAAGAATGCCAACACCAATAGTCAGCATAGCAGAAAGTTCAATCCATAAATCAGCCATACCTATGCCTTTTAGAATTATCCCCCTCACAATAACCATAAAATAACGAAGAGGAATTAAATAGGTTATATACTGAATTGACTGTGGCATGTTTTCAATGGGGAAAGCGAATCCGGACAAATAAACCATTGGAAGCAAAACAACAAAAGAGGAAAGCATAAATGCCTGTTGTTGAGTTTTGGAAATTGTGGAGATAAACATTCCGAGTCCGAGTGTTGAAAGTATATAAATAAAAGTTGCGAAAAAGAGAAAGAAAATATTTCCCCTGATGCTGATGTTGAATATTAATTGCATCGATATAATAATAATAGATTCGGCAATAAATCCAAGTACTGCAAAAGGAATCAGTTTACCAAGTATAAGTTGTCCGGGTGTAATTGGAGTAACGATTAATTGCTCAAGCGTGCCGATCTCTTTTTCTTTAACAATCGCAAGGGAGGTGAGAATTACAGTAATTAACATAAGCAATAGGCCCACAATACCCGGGATCATAAAAACGCGCGTTTTAGCGTCGGGATTATACCAGATTCTGGTTTCGGGCAGAATTGTACCTAGATTTTGTCGCATGCCGGATTTTTCTTTTGTTTCGATGAGAATTTTCTTTGAGAATGAGCTTGTTACCCCGCCAACGTAACCGGCCGATATCAGAGCGGAATTCCCATCAGAACCATCAAATATTGCCTGAACGGACACGGTTTCCCTGCGATTTATTTTTTTTTCAAAATCGAATGGGATTACCAAACCCAAAATAATTTTTCCATTATCAACCAGTTCAATTAGTTCGTCATAGTCACTCACGATGTAATCGATTGAAAAATATCCGGAACCTGTAAAACTCTCAACATACTCCCTGCTCAGAGTCGATTTATCCTGATCAAATATAGCCGTGTGGACAACCTCGACATCGAAATTAACAGCATACCCAAGGATAATTAATTGAATGACGGGGGCGAATAAAGTCAGTCCGAACATTTTAGGATCACGTTTAAGCTGAAGGAATTCTTTTTTTACAATATTTAAAATAGTCTTCATTTTATGCAAAACCGGTTTTTTTCTTATGAACGAAATCAGCAACTCCTAAAAAGAAAAACATAAACAGAAATAAATAAACAACCTGGTCCCAGAAGGCTTCAAATCCAACACCACGCAGCATAATTGCACGAATAATTTTTATAAAAAATTTTGCCGGCGTAATGTTGGTTATTACCTGAATTATTTCAGGCATACTTTCTATTGGAAATATAAATCCCGATAAAAGCATTGAAGGAAGAAGTGTTGAAATGATTGCAACTGTAAAAGCAAGCTGTTGAGAATCGGCTATTACTGAAATAAAAATTCCCTGACTTGTTGCAGCTAAAAGAAAAATGAATGTTGTTATTAACAATATCAGATAACTTCCCGAGACGGTAACATCAAAAAGAATATAACCAACAACGAGAATAAACAATGCGTCCAGCAGTGAAACCAACATATAAGGAAGTGATTTTCCGATTAACAATTCCACGGTGCTGAGAGACGAGACATTTATCTGCTCAATTGTTCCCCGTTCTTTTTCTCTTACGAGAGAAATAGAAACAGCGATAACAGCAGTAACAATTAATATCATTACAATTAAGCCGGGGAGTAAAAATTTTGTTGTCTGAAGATTTGGATTAAACCAGAATACTGATTCTAACTTTATTGGAGTATAAGAACCAATTCCTTTCATTTTCATAAACTCGTTCTGTAATCCGAGATTAAAATCATTTGTAGCTAAATTCACATAGTTAGAAATGATATTTGCAGTGTTTCCGTCAACGCCGTCAACAAGAAATTGAATTTTCGCAACCTCAGACTGATAATAAATATTCTTGCTGAAATCAGCAGGAATAATCATTACAACCTGAGCAAGTTTTTCATCAAGCGTTTTTTTAATATCAGAATCTTTTTCAATGTAGTTGACCAAATCGAAATATGCCGATTCAGAAAGTATATTAATCACATTTCGACTGATATCCGATTTATCGTTATCATAAACGGCGAGCTTGATATTTTGCACGTCAAAATTTACTGCATAACCAAACATAACCAGAAGAAAAGTTGGAAAGAAAATTAAAACAAAGAGCATCCGTTTATCACGCCATAATTGTTTGAATTCCTTCTTGGCGATGGCTTTAGTTCGTGCGATCATTTTATATCCTTTTCCAACAGGTGAATAAAAACATCTTCCAGGGTCGGAATTATTTTATGAATCTTTCCGGGAATAATCTGAGCATTTTTAAGCAATGAGGATAACTGCTCGGGATTTTCATATTTATCGTTCACGATTAAATGAATTTTGTTTCCGAAAATTGAAATCTCTTCTACGAAAGGTTGTTTTTCAAAAAGCTCTAAAGCATCGATAACCTTATCGCACTCAACTTCAATAATGGGATTAGACAAATAATTAGTCTTTAGTTCCTGCGGTGTTCCCGTTGCCTTTATTTTACCCGCGTCAATAAGCACAATATTGTTGCAAAATTCAGCTTCTTCAAGATAGTGAGTGGTAACAAGAACAGTAGTTCCCTGATCCGAAAGCCAATTAATCAATTCCCAAAAAGATCTTCGGGATATCGGATCAACACCGCTTGTTGGTTCATCAAGAAAAATGATAGGCGGTTGATGAATTACGGAAGTTCCTAAAGCCAGTCGTTGTTTTATTCCACCGGGAAGTGAACCGGTTAGAATATTTTCCTTGCCTTCAAGGTTGGCAATTTTTAGCACCCAATTTTTTCTTTCTGAAAGTTTTTTGCTTTCAAGTCCGTAAACGCCACCGAAAAAACTAATGTTTTCACTAACCGTCAGATCGTTATATAAGGAAAATTTTTGAGACATATATCCGATGCTTTGTTTAACCTTATCGGGATACTTTTTCACACTGATTCCATTAACGTTAGCATCGCCGGAGGTTGGATTAAGAAGTCCGCAAAGCATTTTGATAGTTGTTGATTTACCCGCGCCGTTAGCGCCGAGAAATCCGAATATTTCACCTTCTTTGACCGCGAAAGAGACATCATCAACCGCGGTAAACCGACCAAACTTTTTTGTTAAACTTTCTGCTTCTATTGAATACATTTTCTCAAATTTCCTGAAAATCAATAAAGATTTCTTCCAAGTGCTTTATATAATCTGGCTTTAGCTAACTCGTAATCGATTTTTGCGCTGGTAAGCTGAGTTTCTGCGCTTAAGTATGAAGTTTCCGCGTCAATCAAATCG
>CAZEXO010000026.1:0-24373 GCA_964516545.1 uncultured Melioribacteraceae bacterium | reverse complement strand
TTCTCTTGAAATAGAAAGATTTTCCCTGGCTTGCTCAAGAACCAATTGGTTTAGTTTAACTTTATCCGATTCTTTTTGCAGAGTAAGATATGCGCTGTAAATCTCGAGATGAATATTATTTATAATTTCCTGAAGCGCAGTTTCTGATTGAATCTTCTGCTGCTCGGCCTGCTCGGATTTTGAAGCCGTCTCGCCCCAGTCGAAAATTTCCCAGTTAAGAGTTACTCCTAAATCCCAAGTATTATAAAATTTTTCACGAGCGGGCATGATTCTTTGGTTGGGATTTGAATAATAATAATTTCCGAACAAAACAACGTTTGGATACCATCCGGAGTTAGCCGCCGTAATGTTTTCGTTTGTTGCCTCAAGCCGATAAGAATAAGATTTAATTTCTTTTCTGTTTGATATGCCCTCTTTCAGAAGTTCCTCAAGATTCATATCCATAAAATCAACAACAGGTTCATCGGCAGATATTTTTGTGGCGGCATTAAGGTCAAGGCCGATCTCCTTATTAAAAGCGGCAACAGCGAGTTTGAATTTATTTTGAGAGTCTATTTCTAAAAGCCGGCTGTTTGAATAAAGCACTTCAATTTTCAGATAATCGGATTTTGTCACTAAACCATTATCGAGAAAATTTTTTGTGTCTCTTAACAGAATTCGTGTCCGCTCTACACTCTTTCGGGCAAGATCAAGAATTTTTTCAGCACGATAAACATTCCAGAAAGCAGTTGCAATATTTAGTGCCGTATTATTTATCTCAGCAGAATGAAATTCGGTTATGGCAAGATTATTAAACGAGGCTGCCTTTTTTGAAGAACTTAATTTAAAGCCCGTGAATAAAGGCTGCTGTAACGACGCTTTTAAGTTATAGGTATTCAGAACAGCGTCCTGAATTTTTATCGGCGCGGGGAAAAGGGGAGTATTTATTTCGAAAGGGGGAATATCACTTAACCTTGCGTATGTAGCCGAAAGTGAAATTTTCGGAAAGAAAAATGAATTTATTTCATTTACTCTGGCTTCGGATTCATTAACTATTGCAGCAGAGATTTTTATAAGATTGTTATTTTCTAAACCAAGATGAATACTTTGGTGAAGCGTGAGAATATTTTCCTGAGAGAATAAAGGAATCAGAAAAAATAATATTGTTAAAAAATATGTCTTCATTTTAAAACCGTTATTGTTTTTAACTAAATGGCTTCTTTTATCAGGTGAATAAAAATGTTTTCTAGCGATGGAGTTACCACCCGCAGATCCGAGATGATTATTTTATTTTCAACAAGTTTTTTTTCTATCCCTGGAAAATCATCATGAAAAGAATTCACAACCAGATTCACTCGGTCTCCGAACAATTGCACCTCAAAAAGAAAACAATCTTTTATTACATTAAAAGCTTTTCTCGTCGGAGAACAAACAATTTCAACAACCTCACCGCGCATTAATGATTTTATATTATCAGGTGTGTCGCAGGCAATTATTTTGCCTTTGTTCATTAAAGCGACGCGATTGCAGCGCTCAGCTTCATCAAGGTAAGGAGTGGTCATAAAGATGGTAATTCCTTCTTTAAGAAGATTTGAAAGTATTTTCCAAAAGTCGCGGCGGGAGACTGGATCAACTCCCGTTGTTGGTTCGTCGAGAAAAAGAATTTTTGGTTTATGAATCAGACAGGACGCTAAGGCGAGCTTCTGTTTCATACCGCCCGATAAATTATCAGCTAATCTGTTTCTGAAATTTTTAAGTCGTGTGAAATCAAGAAGTTCTTCCCGTCTTGAGTGATAATCTTTTACATTATGAATCTCCGCAAAAAACTCAATATTCTCATCCACTGAAAGATCACCATATAGACTAAATTTTTGTGAAAGATATCCGATACTTTTTTGAATTTCTTTTTGGTTCTTCGTGATGTCTTTTCCGAACATTTGCATTGAACCACTGTCGGGTTTCATTAATCCGCACAACATTCTGATTGTTGTTGTTTTGCCTGCGCCGTCGGGTCCGACAAGTCCAAACATTTCTCCCTGACGTATTTCAAAATTAATTCCGTCAACAGCGGATGTTTGTCCGTAGGATTTATAAAGATCATTCGTTTCAATTATTTTATTCATTTTGTGAAAGTTGTAATATTTTATTTCAGTAATATTTTTGCGTCTGCAGGAAGCCCCGCTTTTAATTCAAAATCAGGGTTAAGAATTTGAATTTTGACGGCAAAAACAAGTTTTGTTCTCTCATCTTTTGTTTGAATATTTTTGGGTGTAAATTCAGCTTCGGGTGAGATATAAGTTACAGAACCGGGAAAAGTTTTCATTTCAAAAGCATCGATAATAACTTCGGCTGTTTGTCCAAGTTTTATAAAAGGTAGTTTTTCTTCGGGAACATAAATGACCAGGTCTACTTTTGAAAGGTCGGATAACTTAAGTAAAGAGGCGCCGGGTGTAACGGTTTCTCCCTCCTCAAAAAACATTTTTACAATATGTCCGTTGGCGGGGGCCGTCAGGTAACAATCATTAATATTCTTTTTAATTAATTGAACGGCAGCGTCAGCTTTGTTAAAGTTCGCCCGTGCTTGTTTTTTATCCTCCGGTCGGGTAATGTTTTTTATTTTCTTCAAGTTTTCTTTTGATGCATTGAATTGTGATTCGGTGATCCGAAACTTTGTTTGAATATCTTCCCATTGTTTCTGGGTGATGGACTGCGACTCGAAAAGGTTTTTCATTCGGTTTTTATCCGCGAGCGCTTGTTTATAACCTGCCTCAGCCTGGTTGAAGATTTCCTCAGCTTGTGAAATGTCTTCGTCGCGGGCACCTTTGTTGGCTAAATCCAGTTGAGCATCAGCTAAATCTTTTCCGGCCGTAGCCTGTTTTAGTTGAATGTCATACAACTCGTGATCAATTATTAGTATCGTGTCTCCCTTTTTAACAAGCGCGCCTTCATCACAGAATATTTTATTTATCGTGCCGGCTACTTTCGAGCTCAAAATGATATTAGTGGCTTCAATTGTACCGGAACCGTCAATGTATTTACCATCTTCAGAATTGGAACATCCGGTTAAAACGATAAACAGAAATAATAAAATCAAAGAAAATGATTTCATTGTTCTTCCTTTAGATAATTATAAAAAATTTTTTTCCCTTCATCAGTAAGAATTCCGCCGAAGAGTATATCAAAACATGTTATAAAAGCAGTTTGCATAGAGAAATTGTTGTTAATCAGAAAATTGGGATTTATGATTGAACGAATAGATGAAATAACCAGGGTAATTATTATTTCAGTTGGATAATCACGGATTAAGCCTTCTTTCTTTCCCTGATCAACAATAAGGGTTAGATTTTTGTACATCATTTTTGCCCGGAACTCATCAATCCGCTTCCACAACCAGGGAAGTTTTCGCTGAAGGTCCGAGATAAGCTGTTCAGAAATCAAGCCCGTCATTTTGGAAAAAAATTTCATCATTCCAATTATTTTAACAACAGCATTCTGGTGGGAATTGATAACGTTTCCTATTTCCTTAGCTGCGTTATTAGTGAATCCATCTGAAATGGTTTCAATGAGACATTTTTTTGAGGCGAAATACTTATAAATAGTTTTCTTACTTATTTGTAAATCAGTAGCGAGGTCATCCATTGTAATGTTCTGGAAACCTTCTTTAAAGAATTTTTGAGTGCTGTAATCAATAATTCTTTTGCAGTTTTCGTCTTTGAGACGCTCCCCGCCCGAGATCTGACAGTCTTTGTTTTCGTTCATTTTGCACCAAAGAAACTATTTCTGTATTTTTAGTTTCCAAAATAATGAATGGAAACTATTTTGTCAAGAAAAGTTTCCACAAATATTTATCGTAACTCTGTGAAGAGGATGATAAATTGTATTACATTCATTACTTTTGAATAAAAAAAATTGATAGTTACGATGAAAGCAATTAAGACAGAAAAAATTATTGTAGTGGGGGATCGCATATTAATTCGCCCAGAGGATAAGTTAGATAAAACAAGCAGCGGGCTTTATCTGCCTCCCAGCGTTACCGAAAAAGAAAAAATTCAAAGTGGTTATGTGATAAAAGTCGGTCCTGGTTACCCTGTGGGAATGCCAACAGACGAAGAACCGTGGAAAGAAAAAAGCGAGACAAAATATATTCCACTGCAGGCCGAAGCAGGTGATTTAGCGCTCTATCTTAAGAAGGATGCGATAGAAATAGAACTTGATGAACAAAAACTTGTAATTGTTCCGCAATCAGCGATTCTTTTATTACTCCGGGATGAAGCGCTTCTTGGTTAAAATTGTTACTGATGCAAAAAGGTGGAATCAAATCCGTCCTTTTAATTTCGGGATATAATTAAAGAACCTGAGTGATTTTTGAATTGGAACCATAGACAATATTCATTGCATATTGGTTTATGTTTTCCTGCCCTTTCCAGCCCATGTTGTAAACGCTGTATACTTTTAACCAGTCATGATAAATATCATATAGATATTTTTTGTATCGAAAACTTGTGATTACATTGAGTTTTATATCATAACCGAGTTCAGCTTCTGTTATGATTCTATCTGCCCACATATCATTTGCGGTCGGAACCTGAACCTGAAGAGGTCCATAGGCATAAGCATAGGACACTCTGTTTTTATCAACAAACGGTTTATACCTGAAATCAAATTTACCTTTGTATCCGGTTTCTTCAGAAGCGCACCGCAACGCGAAACTAAAAGGGATTTCGTATACATCTGAATATTTTTTCATGTATTCATAAAGCTGATAATTAGGCGGTCCCAGGCTGATTACATCAAGCTCACTTATGTCGTAAGTTAATGATGTGCCTGATTTTTTTATCGGCAGAGTCAGCAGCAAATATAATATTGAAGCAAGAAACACTATATAACGTATTTTAATCATATTTCTCCAAATGAGTTAGTAAAAATTAATTCGAAACAAATAATCTCCGTTTCAAAGTAAGATTGAGCGATTAATGTGGAGTCGGTACTATCTTACAGTATTTATTTTTACATACTCCCGTGCAGCAAGCATATTGTTGATTGTTTCTGTTAGTGTGGAATCTACCATGAAAGGATTCCCGGTGTCCCTGTTAATAAAAATCAGTTCGGAACGCTCGGTTAAGCTAACACTCACTTCTCCCGCCTTGAATATTGTTACAGCCTCTTTTGGGGAGACGTTATTTCTGAAATAAAAAGCAGTCAGAACCGCACCAATTAGGATTAGGGTCATATAAAGAATGGTTTTGTTTACAATAGTTTTAATTCTTTCTTTTATTTCGGATTTATTGATTTTATTAAAATTTTCCATCACTGATTGTTTCCTCTGTTTTTGATTTAAGTTGGGAATTACTGCTTCCCCAAAAGATGCAAATTATTAGATGACTCATAATAATTTAAGTTACATCGCATCTCCTAATTATTCAACACAACTTCATAAACCTAATCGCAATACTATGGGTTCCGGCAAATATTAAATTTTGTGACTGTTATCAAAAGATGCGTACGAAGATACGCAAAGGATTGGTTGCGTCCGGTTTATATGTGGTTGCTACAAATTTAGGTTAAATGATTTCCTAATTATTTTGAAACATATTTACAAACAACATCTACTAGAGCGTGCAAATCTGGCTATATTTTTCCTTAATGTCAAGAAGCATCATCACAAAAACCATTAAATATATATTTATAAAAAGCATATTATTTGTTTATTAAGTGTGGCTTTTGCTCTGCCCTGCCGAAAATCAAACAATTTGTTCTCAAACAAACATATTTTAGCGTTAACCAAAATTTATTTTTTTTACATATCAAGCCAGTAAGAGAACTTAGCCATAAAAATATTATCTGCTTCTGAATTCATCAGGTTCGAAAAATCTCTTCCAAAGCTAAATTCTCCAGGATGATCTGAATTTGTTCTTTCGTGAGACCACACTAGATAAAAGATAGACCCAGGCTGGATTTCCCACCGTAATACTATATTACCGCGTATGGACTTAAAATTAAAATTAGGATCGCTGATGGTGAAAGATTCCGCAGGACCATCCTTGTCTGGATCAATTTCATATTCCTCGTCTTCTTTATTATATACTACTTCGGCAGTTTGATCGTAATAATTAAAATCAAGAGTTTTTGGTTTAGCAATTTCTTTCAGGTTCGAATAGGATCCAACGGAAAAAAGTGGTTGAAGAAATAATTGCAGGGAAAGCTCTGGTGAAAAAGTCCAGTTGAGTCTTATATTTGCCGAAATGGTTTTTTGATTTATCTCTCCGAATACGCTCCTTGTTCCAAGTGTGGCAACAGCATGATCATCTTCGATATTATCTATAAACTGAGCTCTTGAAATGTTTCTGTAAAATGATGGGCCAAAGCTGAAAATTACCTGAGAATTTGGTTTCCAATCAGCAGTCAGATAAAAATAATTTCCGAATCCTCCAACATTATTAGTCCAGTGTTCACTGCCAAAATTAAGAATAATTTTTTTGCGATTATCAGAATAGCCATACAATCCGGCAAAAAATGAAGGTTTTGTTCTTGTTAAAACTCCGCCCCTGGTTAATGAATTTGAGATTGTGGGGAAGTTATAATTTGTATAAACTTCGAAACCCCAGTAATTAAGAAATTCAGCGCCCATTCTTCCCCAAACAAAATTTGAGGTGTTATTTCCCTCAAAGTCATAACTTTGAGAATGCGCAACATGGAAATTCTTAAATCTGAATATACTATCCGGCTCAAACCAACGGTAACCTAACACAAGGTGACCATTAAGTCTGTTAGCAAAAGACTGAAAACCGATATCGTTATATTCAAATCCGGGTGAGACGGCGCCGAGCGCAGCATTAACATAAAAATTGCCCGATTGTTTGTTCAGCATTATTCGACTGTAAAATCCTTCAAGCGAAGTTCTATTGGTATCAAGGGTCGCGTAAGATGCATCGGGACGCTGATAATATCTGCGAGAGACTTGCTGTAAGTTTTTAAGATATTCTTTTGAGCCATGTGTATATGAGGTGGCGAATGCACCGGTCAGCACATAAAGTTTTTCCTTGTCAAGATAAGTCCATCCATCCATTCCGGCTGTGAATGCATCTTTACTTAAAATTTCCTTTAGTTCATCATTTCTTAAATTTCTATTGACGGAAGTAAACATAAAACCAAGCGCCTGATTTCCGCTGTTGAATTCCTTCTTTGCTCTTAAAACTCCATAGTGACTTGCAGGTTCTGATTCAATACTTGCGCGAACTCCCTCGTAATCGTAAGTTGTATACATTCTTTCGGTAACAGCGCTTATTCCGCCAACAGACCAGTCATTTCCGATTTTACCCGTGAGTTTTGCCGCTCCGATAATTCTTGTAACGGAGGCATTATCAATATAGTCATAGTCATCAATCCCAAGATGAGGTGAACGTCCGATTCTTCTGGAATAAAAAATTTCGGGCCAGCCAAAGTTAAATCCCCAGTTATTATTTGCCCCGCCATTTCCATATCCAAAATAAAACAAATCCTGTCCTTCAATAAAGAAAGGTCTTTTTTCGGGAAAATAAGTTTCATATGCAGAAAGATTTACTACCGCCGGATCAACTTCGACCTGACCAAAATCAGGGTTTATGGTTGCGTCGATATTTAAATTGCTTCCAAGTCCTATTTTCAAATCCGCACCAACTGTTGTTTTGTATTGATTTCCCTTGTAGAAAGGATCCTTTGAATCATGATCGAGGTATTGAGCTTTCTGAACTAAGTATGGAGTTACTTCAAATCGCTGTTTAGGTTTAATCTCATTTAGCCCATCGAGTGTAGCGAAACGTGAAACAAATCCGCTTTCATTTTTGGGCACCATCACATAGTATGAGCGTTCATTCAGGCGTTTTATCTGCCTACAAAAATTTACGCCCCAGGTAATTTCTTCTTTTTGATTAAACCTGAGTTGTGAAATAGGAATTTTAATCTCAACACCCCAGCCTTCGGAATTCATTTCGGATTCTGCTTCCCAGATTCCATCCCATGAATCATCATTCCAGCTATCATTATAATATGTTCCGTCCATGATTGATCCACCGGCATTTACACCAAAAAAATATCCGGTTGATTTATCGTGATAAGGATCCACATAAAAATAAAACCAATCAGAATCAATCCAGCTGTCACGCCGAGCGAGACTAGCATCAATTTCGTCAGGGCGTGAATCAAATAATTTGGCGGCGACATAGATGTTCTCTTCATCATAGGCAATCCAGACATTCGTTATTTCGGAGGCGGGCTGACCTTCATTTGGATCTCGCTGTGTAAAATCATCAACTGACGGAAGCAACCAGACTGATTCATCCAGCTTCCCGTCAAGCGTTATATTCGTTGTTAGTTTGTACGCGGTTAACTTTCTTGGCGTGACATTATCGCGAGCCATAGCAAAACCGGCAACAAAAACAATAATAAAAAGTAAAAACACTTTCATGATTACTCCCCCGAATAATTTAATTTCCCGGGGGATTAGACTACATAGAATGAATTTGGTTGCCCACCAGGAAAAGAAATACAATTTTTTACACTCGAAGTATTCAGATTAATGGGCGGAGTAAAGTCGGGGTTGATACTTGATCTCACCGCGACATCCGCCGCTCGAATGTTTCACAGAAAATGAAGATCGCTAATTATATTCGTGAGGCTACGTTTCGCATAAACAAAAGACTATTCACTATTGTTTATGAGTTGCCCGATTGATTGTTAACCGGTGGACTAAATTTTATAACGAATGTGTATTTCATTCCCCCATACAAGGATTTATCATCTTCCGGTGGTGCAGATATCAACAAAAAATAAATTCGACTAGGATTTTAGCGGATAGAGAAAAATCTATTTATATGAAAGAGAGATTGATTTTTTTTTTTGTCATTATTAGATTGCAAACAAATCAGCGCATTAACAGTCGGCCGGTTCTTAAATGAAAACAAATGTTGAAAAAATATTCAGAGGCTCGAGTTCAAGTGAAGAATTATTCGACGCTTTTCAATATGCGATAAAAAATAATGCCGGCGGTATCGAACTATATAAAACGCTTCTTGCCAATCCCGCCCTATGCCCCGATGAGATAAAAATGTTTGCTGAAACATTATCGCAGATATTTAAGCAGGAATCACCTGAAATTTATTCCTGGACGGGAAAAATTCTTGAGGGACACGCAAAAAGCCCCTGCGAAACCGAGGAGTCGATAAATTATTTTATTAAATCCTGGCAAAACGATAAAACAAATCATAACTCACTAGTGAATCTCATCAACTCGTTTAATTACGAAATGAATGTA
Organism: uncultured Melioribacteraceae bacterium; assembly: GCA_964516545.1. Taxonomy (GTDB): domain Bacteria; phylum Bacteroidota; class Ignavibacteria; order Ignavibacteriales; family Melioribacteraceae; genus JAHISV01. The sequence continues at coordinate 15,105 of CAZEXO010000026.1, read as the reverse complement.
CCTTACAATAATTTGATATTGAGCGTTGTGAATGAAGGAATTACACACATTAAAAAGAAAAGTAAGGTGTATTACGCACTTTCAAAATTATATGAAAGAAAGGGAGAACCGGAATTAAAAAGAAAATATTTGTTGCTTGCCGAAAAGTCAGCACACCAAGAAAATCAGTAGTAATAGCCAATAGAAAAATAAAAAGTAGTCGGTCCCCAACTTAAAATGTTGTCAGAAAAAACCTGCTTAACAATAAACCCTTTTCCTACTGAAAAATCAGCTGGTCCGATAGGCGTATCAAAAGAAAGAGTAAAACCGATCCCGTGCATAAAATCCTTAAATTTTATATCCTCCGGCTGAGTCCAAATTGAGCCGAGGTCATAACGGGCTTTTGCATAAGTGTCAAAGAATAATTTTATCGGCAATTTATACCGATATTCCAGGGCTGTTGTGAAAATTTGTCTTCCACGGTATTCATTTTCTCTGAAGCCGAAAAATTTATGTTGCCCGCCAAAAGAAAATTGTTGACTCAAAGGGAGAGTTTCATCGGCAAATCCTATTGCAAATGAAGGAGAAAAGATAAATGACTCATCAAAAGACATGTATCCCTTATAATCAATATATAGTTTGCTGAAACCTACATCTCCCGCAAGTAGCGTCTGACCTGTTTCGTAAAAACTATTTATTCGTAAACCATTGGTTGGGTAAGGATAACGGTCCTGTGAATCAATGTTAAGCGCGAATTTTAGGCTGAACAGATCAAGATCGTATGCCGTTCCTGAATAATTTGCCTTGTCTTTGATTTTATCGTGAATATATTTGAGTTCTGCGATCAATGTGCCGAATTTTCTAACCTGTGTTCCTACCGCGAAAGAAGCGCCTGAATAAACATATCGGTATTCCCCGGTTTTTTTATTTTCAAATTCACCTTGGGATTGTTGAGGTTCTTCTACATAAGTGTAAATATCTTCAAATCCGTAAAAGGCTCTTAATTTATAAGTTAGATAAGTGTCAAACAATCGATTAACTTTATGCTCAAGAATGACAGAGCGATTTCTTGAACCACCTGTTAATATGGCTCCAAGTTCAGTTCCCGACCCGAGAAAATTTTCATCCCTGATATCAAAAAGAACTTGCGTTTGATTTTCGTTGTCTGATTTGAAACCGAAGCGCATTAATTGTGTGGGGCGTTCTTTTAGTTTGAATGTAACAATATTTTTCTTGCCGATCTTAATTAAAACAACTTCCACCTCTTCAAATAAATTTGTGCTTCTCAAACCAACAAGAGTTTTTTCCAAATCAGAATATTCAAAAAGGTCATCTTTTTCGAACTCTATTTCTCTTGTGATCAATTCTTCTTCTGTTCTTTCATTACCCTGAATAATTATATCACTTATTTTTCCGTCAGTAAAAAATACTTTTAAAGTGCCGTTGTTTTCGTCAAAAGAAATTTTTTCAATATCTATAAGTGAAAAACCATCTTTTCGGAATTTTCTTAAACATGAAATACATGTTTGCAGAATGACATTACCGTTATAAATTTTGTTTGTTAACTGGCTTAGGATTGGAGATGCAATCCTAGTTATATATTCATTCCCGGAAATTAATTCAACACCGGTAATTTCAGGATTTTTCTCTTCCAATATTTTTAATACTGTTTTTACAGAATCAGTTATCAGTTCGAATGAAACATTTTTGTAGTCACCACTATTTATTATGGAAGCCAGTTTGGAATAAAGCAGGATAACGGGAAAATTATTTTTACCGCTAAAGTATGAAACGACTTCACGCTCGAGTGTGGTGGGGTTATTGCTAACAGAAAGTTTATTAATGATTGTTGTAGCGCTGTCAAAGGTAGAACTATACAAGCGGTTTACACAATTTTCCAGGATGCTGTCTTTTTTTGTCCACTGGTAAGCTGCGTCAATTAATTCTTCAATGTCACTGAATTCAAATCCATTAATATTATGTAGGTAAGGCTGAAGAATATAATCCGCTAAATCCAACTCTTTTTGGTTTAACTTTTTCATTGGAATGCTAATAATCTGATCAGCAACGTTCCATGGCAAATCAAGAGCCTCACGCGAATGAAGCGGACTGCTCGTGTTAATAGCAATTACAAAATCACTTCCTAAATTTTTTGCAGTTGAAACGGGAATATTGGAAACAAGTCCGCCGTCTACAAGCAGCATTGAATCAACCTTAACCGGGGCAAGAAGAAAAGAGACGCTGGAACTTGCCCTCATTGATTGGCTGAGCGAACCACGATCAAGCACAACCATTTCTCCCGTAACCAGATCAGTGCTTATCGCCCTGAATTTTTTTAAGTATTCATCGAAAGAATGGCGCGAATGTATTGGCGCGTTTAAGGTAAGCAGGGTAAAAAAATTCGAAATTTTGTGACCGGAACTTAAAGATGTAGGCCAAATCGGATTCAATCCATCAAGCCGAATGGTAATAATTGCTTTGTCTTCCGTAATTTTCTGATCGACAAAAAGTTCATTTCTGTTTGTTTCGTTACTTGAAATATAATCAGCCCAGTCGGAATTTTTTACAATAGAGTCAAGATCAGCAAGAGAATATCCTGAAGAGTAAAGTCCTCCGACAATACTTCCCATGCTTGTTCCGACAAGAATATCGTAATTGATATTTTTCTCCTCCAGCGCTTTTAATACACCTATTTGCGCGAGACTACGGGATCCACCTCCCGAGAGAGCAATTCCTATTTTTGGTAAACCGGAAACAGAGGGAGCCGTTAGTCCAAAGGGAAGTTGTTTAATCTCAGTAGCCAGCGAGAGTTTTATGTGATCCTGCGACAAAAGATTTCCGGCAAGAAATAAAACCAATACAAAATATTTTTGAATGGAGTTAAACATTATGCAACCTATCGAAAATAAACCCGGACTCGGCCGGGTTTATTTCATTATGAAAATCTATTTGGAACTATCTTCTTTTTTTCTGGGAATCTTTTTGCGATTTAGCCTGTTGTTCGGCTGCTTCCATCATTCTTTGCATAAATCCGCCTTTCTTTCTCTCAGATTGAGGAACAGGTTTTAGTTCTTCAACTTTTCCGAATTTATTTACCCATTGTTGTTGCGCAACAGACAGCAGATTGAACATCAGATAATAAAGATTAAGCCCGGCGGGAAATCCCATAAACATAACTGTAAATAAAACAGGCATCATATAAACCATTGCTTTCTGGCTTGGATCTTTCATTGTTTGCTTTTGCTGCAAGAACATAGAAATTCCGAGCAATGGTGCCAGTCCGGTAACCTGATCAACGCCAAAAAGCGGAATTTTGAAGGGGAGCGTATAGATCACATCAGGAACGGCCAGATTTGTAATCCAGAATATAAATGGTTCACCGCGTAATTCAATTGCAACATTAAACAAGGTCCAGAGCGCGAATAGAATAGGCATTTGCAGAAGCATTGGTAAACATCCCCCTGCCGGATTAATTCCGTAAGTGGAATATAGTTTCATTGTTTCTTTCTGAACGCGCTGAGGGTCATCTTTATATTTTGCTTTAAGCTCGGCCATCATTGGTTGAAGAAGCTGCATTTTCTTCATTGATTTCATGCTTTGCTTTGAGAGGGGATAAAGAGCAAACTTTATAATCAGAGAAAAAATAATTATCACAAAACCGTAGTTAGGAATAAAATTATGGATGAATTTGAAAAGAGGAAGCAATAGGTATTCCGAAATAGGCTGGAATATATCAAGACCGAGAAAACTTCCAAACTCAAATATTTTTTCATACTGCTTGCCGTAAGATTCCAATAAATCATAATCAATCGGGCCGATAAAAATTTCGAACTCATCTTTTTGATAATCTGAATCTTTGAACGGCACTTTAAGACTTGCACTATAATATTCTCTATTTCCCATGGACGGGTGATCTACATGTTCTCCTTTAAAGTAAGCGCCGCCGTCATCATAAGGTGTTTTTGGTGAAAAGATAATAGCGAAATATTTATTTTTTATTCCTACCCAATCAACTTTTCCGTTTATGTCTTTGTCTATTTTATCTCCGATAGATGAGGCGTCAATTTCCACTTTTTCGTCACCGGCAAAAGCGCTTGAGCTTGAATAGTTTGACTCGTCGACAGAATTTTGTTCAACAAAATTAATACCGGACGACCACTCAACGTCATATCGGTAACTCGATATAATTTCGTTCATATTTATTAATTCAATATCGGCATCGCAAGCATAATTATTTCCTGTAAACGTAAAAGTTTTTTTAATCGAGTGTCCTTTTTCATCAACGAAAGTGAAATCAAGAGTAAATTTTTCATTCCCCTCAATTTTTTTGTACCAGTCATTAAATGAAGTCGTGAAATTCAACTCTCCGCTGTTAACGTATTCGCCTTCCTTGGTAACGAAGATAACATTAAAATCACCGCCGTCTTTCTGATTTACTAATTGCACATGTTTATCATAAAAATCTGCGTCTTCAGGTAAATCGTTATGATACCAGGTATTGTAATTTTTTAAGTAATATTTTCTGAATCTTCCGCCTTTTGAAGAAAGCTCAATTTTAGCGAGGTCGGTCTCGATTGTGATCACATTTTCAGGGATGGAGTCATTTGAGCCGAATGTTTTTTTTCTGGTGTCGGTATATTCCCCGGTAGATTTTGGTTCTTCCTCTTTTATTTTTTCGGGAAGAATTTCTTCTGTTATCGTTGTATCCGGGCTGTTAATTGGCAGCTGCTGATCCGGGTCGGGCGCGTTCATGTAAAGCCAGAAAACCAAAACAACACCGATAAGAATGAAGGCAAAGGTAGTTTGTTTATCCATTATATTTCCATAAGATTATTCAACAGGATCAAATCCCCCTTTGTTAAAAGGGTTGCATCTAAGAATTCTCCAACTTGCTTTAATCAGTCCCTTAAAAGCGCCGTACTTCGTAATAGCCTGAACGGCGTATTCAGAACAGGAAGGATAAAAACGACATGAAGGCGGAAACATTGGAGAGATTGCTTTTTGATAAAAATTTATTATAGCTACAAAAATAAAACGCATTTTATAGTCTTGTTTTTATTTGTTGCATTAATTCGACAACATCGGGCTGAACATCAATAAACTTAATTTCCCTATTGTCTTTTTCATTTAATGATTTAACGGAGAAAACAACAAGCAAATATATCCCCTTTTCGGAACAGACATTTAATAAAATTTCTTTATTCAGACGATACGAAGCGCGCAAAAGTCTCTTAATTCGATTTCTCCAGACAGCAGTGCCGGACTTCTTATAAACTACAAAAGCGGCTTTAACGCCACTTTCGGTAGTTTTTTCCACAAAAAAAATTGCCTTTAGTTTCTGACTGAATGAATTTATTGATTTTCCGGAAGTGTAAACCAGTGCAAATTCTTTTTTTGATTTGATTCTTTCTTTTTTAGAAAGACCAAATGGTTTCAATTATCTTTCGTCGCTAACTGTTAATCTTTTTCTGCCTTTTGCTCTTCTTCTGGCAAGCACTTTTCTGCCGTTTTTGGTTGCCATTCTGGCTCTGAATCCGTGCTTATTCTTTCTTTTTCTGTTACTTGGTTGGTATGTACGTTTCATTTCGGAATCCTAATCAAAATATTTTTTATAAAAGAGCTCAAATTTAAGTAAACAAATTATAACAAACAAGAAAAGTGTAAGGGGTTATTTCAAAAAGATTTACACGAATTCGCGTAGCCTGCAGAATTATATAACCCGTGTAAAAAGTTGAATATCGTTTGATTTACAACCCGGGCGAATAATGAACGCATTGTTTTATTTATGTTATCTACAATCAGCATTATTCATATTGGGTTTCAGAGCTAAGGAGAACAGCCAACCATTTTGTATCTTCGGAATTTTCCAGAGCAATCTTTAAAATCATAGTCAATGGAACAGATAACAACATACCAATTGGACCAAACACCCATCCCCAGAACAAAAGAGAAAGAAAAACGACCAACGTTGATAAGCCAAGTCCTTTTCCCATATACTTCGGCTCGATGATATTTCCGATTATGGTATTTATAACGACATAAAAAAGCAAGACCAGCAAGGCGGTAATCGGTCCGCTCTGAATAATTGCTAAAATAATCACGGGGACAGCGGCGATAATCGAGCCGACAGTTGGAATAAAATTAAGTACAAATGCCAGAGTTCCCCAAAGGAGCGGGTAATCAATTCCTAAAACCACCAATGCGATGGTAATTACAGCGCCGGTAAAAAAACTAATAATTGTTTTCATCCAAAGATAGTTTTTTACTGACGACGTGAAGTTATTTAAAGCAAGAGGTTCATAATTTTTATTTTTGGCGATGTCTCTCAGCTTTTGGGGAAAGCTGGTTGATTCTAAAAGCATAAAAATCACAGTAAATAAAACCATTAATCCGTTCGAGAGAATGTTTCCAAGCTCGGACAACAAACCGGAAGAAAAATTTAGTATTGCTATCGGGTTGATTATTTCGCTTAGTTTTAAGTCGCTTAAATCAAGACCCAGATTTTCAAGCACAATTGTGGATGAAGAAATCAAAGAGTTGATTTTGGTTTCGTACTCAGGGATTTTATTACTGAAACTTTTTATAGAAGATGCAAGAAGTCCGCCAAACGCAAAAAGGATGAATAATATGATGAAGATTATCAGAAACAACGCCAAGAGTTTTGGTAATTTTTTCTTTTTGAAGTAATTCATGATGGGCGAAAAAATTATCGCAATAAATAGTGAAAGTAAAAACGGAATAACAATTGATGAAGCAGCTTTTAATCCGGCAATTGTTATCGTCAGCGCTGATAAAACAATAACAACTCTTGATGCGTTCGAAAAACCTGTTTGATGTGTCATAATTATTTTGTCTTGTTTTGGGGATAACGAATGATAAGAATTCGCACATCTTTTTTCAAGAAATAATTTGCAGCAGAACACAAAGCTGCATTAAAATCAGGCTATGCTAACCAAAGAGTTCTCTGCCTCGGTTTATCATGCAATGTCATTTCATAATCGGCATATCACGAACAATTGCATTAATAGAAATGTTGCCGGCATTTTTAAAAGTTAATACAATCGTACCGGTGTCACCAATCGAAAGATCATCATAAAGTTTCATCAACATAACATGCAGATCACGCGGTTTAAAAATCACGGTGTCATTTTTAGGAATAGCTACATAATTAATATGCCTCATGCCCATCATGTTGTTCTCGGCTTTATATGTTTCGTGTAATTCAACCTTGCGGGCAATTTCCGAAGCTGCATATAATAAAGTGTCATCCGTGTCGCTGTTATTTTGTATTATGAAAAACAAAGCGGTGTTGGCTTCTGCGGCCGCGGGGCGTATCCACGGATCAATTATTTCAATCGATGGTTTCTTTGTAGATGCGGACAATTCCGATTTCTTGTCTACAGAATTTTCTTTGTTATTTTGACAGGCGGAGAAAAAAATTATGAACAAAACAATAGAAGAAAAAACAAAACTGAATTTCATTTAAGACTCCTTGTTATTTATTCGATAAGAGTTTCGATGTCATTAATGATTTCATCTATATCAACTTTACTACCCATATAATTTTTTCGGATATTTCCGGATTTATCAACAAGCGAGATTCGATCGGTATGAATGTAAAAATAAACAGTCTCACCCTCTATTACAGATGAATCGCCTACCACCGCCATAATCCCAAGATTTTTCATGAGTGTGTCGATAACTTCTTTTTCTCCGGTCAGAAAACTCCAGTTCAATGTGTTAAGATTTCTGATGCCGGCATATTTAGTAAGAACACTCGGGTTGTCAATAATCGGATCAAAGGTGATAGAAACAAACTCAACACCATGAATATTTTTTTTGTTCAACTTTTCCTGAACCAACCGCATGTTGTTGGTGGTTAAGGGACAAATATCCGGACAATTTGTAAAGATATAGCCCAAAATCGCAACTTTTCCCTCGATAATTTCAGGAAAGTTGACAGAGACACCATCCTGATTCAGAAGCTCATATTCCCGGTCACCCAGGAATTTTTCAACCGGAAGAGATTCTCTGCATGCAATTGCCAGCATTAAAATAAAAACTGTTGAAAATAATATTTTCATCCGAACCGCCAGATCTTTTAAAAAATAATGTTCCTTATGAAACAAGAATAATGAATCATAAGTGACAAAATTCAGATAAATATTTTGTGAAAAATAAGTTTTCAGGTATGACAGTAAATACTTTCTTAACTTTGCGCTCATGAATTATGAAGAAAAAATACTTTTACCAGGACTTGGTAAACAACTTCAATTTTTATTTGATAATTATAATCTAAAAGATAAATCATGTCTTGTGATTGGCTCGGCGAGTGAACATATCGCTGAAAAGATGGCTCTCGTCACCGGGAAAAATGTTCAATTAATTGTTTCTGATTTTGATTCTCTCATGACATCAAACACCATTATCGATAACAATGAAAATGTTACAGCAAAAATGATGGATTTTGACAGGACGGATTTTGCTGATTCACAGTTCGATGTGGTTTACGCGCAAGGATCTGTTTCTTCGGTTAACAGGAATAAAATCATTAAAGAAATAAAGAGAGTTCTGAAACAAGACGGAATTTTCTGCGCCGGTGAAATTGTAATTCAATCCGAGAGTATACCGCAATTTGTCAAAGATATTTTTGATAACTCAGAAATGGATCCCCTAACCAGCCAGAAATTTAGTAATTACTATTCGGAAAAAGGCTTCAAAATTCTTCATGTAAAAAACCTGAACAATACATTGAAAGATTATTATTCGATTAATCTGAAAAAACTGGATTCGACTAAAAACTCTTTAAGTGAGAACGAAAAAACATATTTCAAAAAAGTGATAAATAAAATAAGTCACGAAGCCGGAGCTTTTTTAAAATTAGGAGCCGATAAATATATAGGTTTCAGAGCGATTATTTGTCAGAGGAGCGGTAATTGAAAAAAGGAGACACGCTTGATTTTGTTGTAGAAGATTATGCTTTTGAAGGAAAAGGAATCGCGAGAATAAAAATTGACGAGACGCCTGATTCACATGAAGGAAAATATGTTGTTTTTATTGAAGTATCTTATCCCGGCGATACGGTACAAGCGGTTTTACGAAAAGTAAAAAAAAGATATGCCGAAGCTAAGGTAGTCAGAATTATAAATCCCACAAAAGACAGAGTTACTCCTCCTTGTAAATTTTTCGGAACATGCGGCGGATGTAAACAGCAAGACCTTGATTACAGCGCACAGTTAAAGTATAAACAGGAACAGGTGAAGGATCTTTTCGAAATCCAGGGCGGGCTTTCGGGTTTTGAATTTGAACCGATCTTAGGCGCCGAAGAATATTTTCATTATCGAAATAAAATGGAATTTTCATTTTCAGACAAACGATGGATTACATCGGAAGAAGCTGAGCGGGGATCAGAAATATATGATCGTAATTTTGCCCTCGGACTTCACATTCCCAGAATATTCGATAAAGTGCTGGATATTGATAAATGCTTTCTTCAGTCGGATGTTGGGAATGATATTCTTAATTTTACCCGTCTATTTTTCAAAACTCAGGGAATAACAATTTATTCCACAAAAACTCATGAAGGCTTTTTACGAAATCTGGTTATAAAAATCGCCCATCACACAAAAGATGTTATGGTTAATCTTGTAACCGCAGATGAAAACGAGAATCTTATCCGCGCGTATGCCGGTGAATTGATTAACAAGGTTCCGCAGGTAACAACCATTATCAATAACATCAGCAAAAAAAAATCGCAGGTGGCAATCGGCGATTACGAAAAAATCTTTTTTGGTAGCGGTTATATTTTTGACACAATAGGAGAATATAAGTACAGAATAAGCGCAAACTCATTTTTCCAAACGAACACACTTCAGGCTGAAAAACTATATAAAATTGTTCTCGAATATGCCGATTTACAGGGTGATGAAATTGTGTATGATCTTTATTCAGGAGCCGGTACAATATCGTTGTACGTTTCAGGGAAAGCGAAAAATGTATATGCAATTGAAAGTGTTGAGTCTGCTGTTGAAGATGCCCGAATAAATGCAGGACTGAATAATGTTTCCAATGTGGAATTTATTTTGGGTGACTTAAATAAATCTTTCCTCCCGGTCTTAAATGAAAAAACAATTCCTCATCCGGATGTGATAATTGCAGATCCGCCCAGAAGCGGCATGCATCCCAAGACCGTAAGCGATTTGTCTGCCATCTCCCCCGAAAAAATAGTATATGTAAGTTGTAATCCAACCACGCAACTCAGAGATATAAAACTCCTCGGGGAAGCAGGTTACATTCCCGTTAGAATGAAGTCAGTCGACATGTTTCCGCATACTTTTCATATTGAAAATGTTGTTTTGCTAAAAAAACAATAACTCTTCCGGGAAATGTGAAGTATGAAATCTTTAAAATTTCCGCATATTTTCGATAATGATTAAGGGATTTTTCGCACGAAATTAACTATAAATCATGTTCACCAGAATTAGTTTTTGAATTATTATGAAACAAACGCTGTTTTAGGTGGACGCAATAAATCAATTGCGGTATGGTTAAAAAAAGCGATTAATAATTAGCTTTGGGGTCAGAGACATAGTGCTGCCAGAAGAAGAAATTTCTGAGAATCTGCTTTGCACTATGATTTAATGATGAATATTTTAGAAATAAGAGTCATTGCATCAAAATGAACAATTATCATAATGATACAAAAACAGGTTTTTTTTGTCATCAAAAAGTTCTAAAATAGCTTAAAAACTAATTGTTTTCTGGCATTGGGCTTGATGCTGAACACACAATGAGTTTACAATAATAAAGGAGAAATCCATTGACTAACAAAATTACGAAAATATTTACCCTCTTTTTAACCCTCACAATATTAAGCTCCGGCGCAATAGACATGCTTGCTGGTTCAAAAGACGGTAAATCGGGAGACAATACTGTGGTTCCCGCTTCTTTCTTCCTAAACAAAACTCAGGAAGGAACAAGTGAAGCGAAAGTGTTTGAAACTGCTCAGGGAACACAGAACATAACTTTTGAAAATCCTTACAACCCGGGACATAATACGACAACCTGGGGCGGAACATTCAGAGGCGAAATAGACGGTGAAGCGGCTTATTTTTATTGTATTGATCTTAGTCATCAAGTGGCGTTTTACAAGTCAACGGCAAAACATAAATACACAGACGCCGGATCAACCTCAAAAGAAATTACTTACATTCTTAATAATTATTATCCTTATGTTCCTTATCCTTACCAGGGCTCAGCTTCGAGTGAGGGTTTAGAAGCAGGAGCTATCCAGTTAGCTATTTGGCATTACGCTGACGGAGTAAATGTTCAGGGAATGGCAAACAGCAACGTGAGAACGCGTGCTCTACAGATTATTTCAGACACAGACCAAAATGCTCAGCTTTACACACCTCTGGAAACATTACTTCTTGTACCGGCCAGCCAGACAGTTCCTTACGGAACAGATGGTTCATTTTTTGTCAGCACATTTAATGTTGATGGACAAAACCTTGCAGGAATTAATGTAACACTTTCAGCAACGTCAGGAACTCTGAGTGAAACATCAATTACAACCGGATCTTCAGGTTCATACGGACCAATAACAATCCAGAAGGGATCAAGTGATCAAGCTGAAATTACTGCAACAGCAAATGTTGTGGTTCCTCAGGGAACGAGATATGTTCACGTTAACAGTCCGGGAGTTTATCAAAAACTGGTACTCGCTACTCCGGCGGGAATTCAAAGACGTGTTGCGGCAGTGGTTAATTGGTATCAACAGGGAAATGACGGATGTAATCTTAACGGATATTATACATTGACTCAGGGCGGATGGGGTTCCTCATCAAACAGTACGCCCGGTCAAATCAGAGATCAATATTTTCATAAAGTATTTCCTTCAGGCTTAGTTGTTGGAACAAACAGAACTCTGATTTTAAATTCAGCAACGGCGGTAAAAGATTTTCTTCCGTCAGGCGGAACAGCTTCTGCATTAACACAAAACTGGACAGATCCGGGAAGCAGTTTAAATAATGTCTTAGCCGGACAGGCAGTTGCTCTTACGCTTAATGTAAAATTTGATGAAGCCGGTAAAATCGGCACTAATCCTGTTAATATTGGTGAGTTGGTAATTTTGGGCGGCGCTTTCGACGGGATGTCAGTAAATGATTTTTTGGTTATTGTAAACAAAGCGCTCGGCGGTGAAAACACAGGTTATAGCCTGACGGCAATTAATGAAGCTGCAACGGCAATAAATGAAAATTTTGTTGAAGGATTAGTCGACGGTGGATTTTTAACCTGCGAACCAGAAGAATGTTTTTCAACAATCGGTGACTACGTATGGCATGACAGAGACCTTGATGGCAAACAGGATTCCAATGAACCGGGAATTCCTGATGTTACAGTTCAGTTGATTTATGACGGCGATGTTGTTTCATCTACAACCACAGATAATAACGGGAAATATGAATTTACAAATCTTGCTAATGGCAATTATACAGTTAAAATAGCTGACTCAAACTTCGAGGAAGGCGGTCCGTTACATAACTGGTATGCGACAAAACAAAATCAGGGATCGGATGACACAAAAGACAGCGATGGTGATAAAACAAATCATTCGGCAAATATAGCTGTTAATTGTGAAGATGATCTGACTATTGATTTCGGTTTCTTCCTCGTTTGTCTTGAATTTGAAAAAACAGGACCCGACACCGTAAAACCCGGCGATCAGGTTACTTATGAATTTACAGTACATAATTGTGGAGATGTAACGTTAGGCGGCGGAGTAACAGTTTATGATTCGTTATTGAATCCTGTAGGAAATCATCAGATATGGTATAAGACTGTTAACCCCGGCGAGACTTACACATTTACAAAAACCTATACAGCCAAAGAAGAAGATTGTGGTGCGCTTATCAACATCGCTAAAGCAATTGGTCATCCGGCAAATGTTAGCTGGTCAAATGCACAGGAAATTATCGTTTACTCAAGTTGGACAACATTTGTTGATTGTGAAGAAGAATGCGTTGGACAGATTGGAAACAGAGTATGGCTCGATTATTCTAATGAAGGCGGCGAAAACAACTGCAACGGTCAGCAGGACGCCAATGAACCAGGAATTCCGAACGTAAAAGTAATTCTGAAAGATGCTCAGGGTAATGAATTAACAAATATGTTAACGAATAATTTGGGCGAATACTTATTTAGCGATCTTTGCGACGCAACATATATTGTTGAAGTTGATGTGACAACATTACCAGAAACATACACTCCTGCACCGACTAATGTTGGTGATAACAGAGAACTTGACAGCAACAATAATCCATTCACAGTAACATTAAGCGAAGGAAACAGAATTAATTTATCTGTTGATTTCGGTTATTGTGTTGAAGAAGAAAAAGAAGCTGACTTAAGAATTAAAAAAGAAGCAAGCGATACAAATCCGGAAAACGGCGATCAAATCACTTATACAATTACGGTAACAAATGACGGACCTTCTGAAGCAGATAACGTTCAGGCTTATGATTTGTTACCATCCGGACTTATTTTTGAAAGCGCTACAGCCTCACAGGGCGCGTTCGACCAAACATCGGGTTACTGGACAATTGGAACCCTGGCAAGCGGCGCAAGCGCAATTTTGGGAATAACAGTTACTGTTGATATTGACGAGGTTAATACATCCTACTTTGATCTTGGCCCGGCAACAGGATTTAATGTGTTTGTCTGGAAAGATGTTAATCAGCCATCCTCAGACACAGAAGGCAAAATGGCAGTCGGTAGAAACGCCACACTTGGATGGTATAGTGTTGGTGATAAACTCGACTTACAAACACCTCCTGAAGACGTATTGATTGTCGGAAACAATTTAACATACACCAGCGGCGCAATTTACAACGGTAATGTTGTCTACGGTAATTCAACAAACCTGCCGGTTGATGCGGTTAGTTTTGTTGACGGAACATTAAGACAGGATTCACCGATTGATTTCAACGCTGCCAAATCATATCTCCAGTCGTTGTCAAATCAATTGGCGGGATATACAACAAATGGAACAAACCAAGAACCTTACGCATCGGGATTGATACTAACTGGTAACGATCCTTTCCTGAATGTATTCAGTGTTTCAGGAACTTTGCTTTCAGGAAAAACTGATGTTCAGATTCAGGTACCAAACGGTTCTGTTGTTCTTGTTAATATTAATGGAAATAATGTTTCAATGTCGGGCGGTCTTGAAGTAACAGGAACTGACGTTGGTAACGTACTATACAATTTTTATGAAGCAACGAATATCAGCATTCAGGGAATTGATGTAAGAGGTTCAATCCTCGCTCCCTGGGCAGAAGTTAATTTCTCATCCGGCGTTCAGAACGGACAAATGATAGCAATGTCAGTCGTTGGTTCTGGTCAGTTTAACAATCATTTATTCGTTGGAAATATTCCCACAACAACACAAATTACTAACTGTGCCGAAGTAGGTTTTTCAGTTTCAACAGGTAACACCGATCCGAATCCGGATAATAACAGTGATTGTGTGACTATTACAGTTGGTTATGAACCCAATAGCGGCGGACAAAGCGGCGGCAGCACTGGTGGAACATGGGAACCGGCAGCAACCTTCGGAATCACTGAAATAGTATATGCAATGGCAAACGACGCCGACGGTAACATTCTTGCCGGAACCTGGGGTGGAAAAATATACCGCAACGTTGAAGGCAATTGGACTATTATTAATGCAGGAATGGGCGTTGCTTTCATCTGGGATATCGAAGTTACTGATTACGGATATATTTTTGTAGCTACAGAAAAAGGTGTTTTCCTCTCAACAAACAATGGCGTTGATTGGTCGTTGGTTGGATTATCTGGAAATGACGTAAGAGATCTCGAGTTCGATACTAACGGTTTCTTATATGCCGGAACCTGGGGTGTTGGTGTATTCAAATCAGAAGATGATGGAACAACATGGACAGAGCTCAGCGATGGTCTTACTAATTTAGCTATTAACTCTTTGGCAATTACATCAAACGGCGACATTTTTTCAGCAACATTTGGAACCGGAATTGCCAAACTTGAACATGGAACCACCACCTGGACTCAACTTGCGAACAGCTATTTCGTTGTTTGGACTTTAGC
>CAZEXO010000025.1:23500-29070 GCA_964516545.1 uncultured Melioribacteraceae bacterium | reverse complement strand
ACATCGTAACCTGTTCCGATTCTGAAAGGTAATTTCAATAGTCTATCTCAAAAGTTGAAAATTCATTAGTTGACGGCTTCCACCTGATTGAATGACTTCTTACAGAAGCATGCATAGGACCTATTTTAATTTTTTCCACTAACTCCTCAACAAGCGCTTTTTCACCTTCGGCAATGGTAAAAACTTCGCCGCTGTAAAGATTCTTTGTTATTCCTTTCAATCCGAGTTTCGCAGCGTTGCTATAAACAAAATATCTGAATCCAACGCCCTGAACGAGTCCGCTCACAACAATCTCAGCTCTTACTATTTCCTGCGCCATGGTTTTTTCTCAACAAATCATACACTTCGGATATTATTAAACCGGAGAAAATCAGGAGACTTCCTATGTATCCAAAATTACTTATTTTTTCGTTTATTAAAAAGAAAGCAAAAATCGCCGCGAAAATCGGTTCGAAGGAATAAATAATTCCGGCTTTGGTTGGAGTAATACCTTTCTGCATTTTTGTTTGAAGCGCTATGGTTATAACAGTAGCAAAAAGCGAAGTATAAATAAAAGCGGTTATCAGGTTAGGCGTGAAGTTAATGTATAAAGATTCAACACCACCAATTTCAAACAGGAATGAGGACACAAATCCAATCACTGATATGGTAATAATCTGAAGGGGAAACAGCACCCAAAATTCATGATTAGCAGATTCGACATCCAGAAAAACAACATACAATGCATAAACAACCGCGCAGCCGAGTGTTAAGTACTCACCGATCCCGAAATCATTTCCCAGTTCAATAAAAATATCGAAAACAGAATTACCCTTTGAAGAGAGAAAAGATATTCCGATAACAACAAATGCCGCGCCGATCAAGGCTCCAAGAGAAGGTCGTTTCTTTTCAAAGAGCACCTGAAAAAAAGGAATCATGACGATTCCCGCGCCGGTTATGAATGCTGATTTTGTTGCCGATGTAAATTTTAATCCGGCTGTTTGAAAAGCGAATGATCCGAATAATAAAATGCCGAGAAAAATTCCTGATTTCAGTGATTGTTTTGTAAATAACTTTCGCTTCAGATAAATAATCGGAAGAAGAATTATTCCAGCAATCGAAAACCGGATAGCAATAAAAAGCATTGCCGAGACATCCGGCATTGCTGATTTAATAATTACAAAAGTACCCCCCCAGATAATCGTAACAATTATCAAAGAAATTTCCGATAAATATTTCTGAGATTTCGCGGAGAGATAATTAATCATGGTCGGGATAGTATCCGAAATTCTTAAGATGTTTTTCTTCGCTTCGCCATTTCGCTTTTACTTTTACATGTAATTCCAGGTACACAGAACGTTGTAAAAATTCCTCAATCGCCTCGCGAGAATACTGTCCCAATTTTTTTATAGAAGCTCCCTGTTTGCCAATTATAATGGGCTTTTGCGACTCACGTTCAACATAAATTACAGCTGAAATAAAATCCTTGCCGGCTTCCCTTTCCTTAAATTCTTCAATTCCGACTTCAACGCTGTAGGGTACTTCGTCAGAGTAAAGCGCTAATACTTTTTCGCGGATTATTTCTGTCACGAAAAATCTTTCAGGTTCATCGGTTAACTGATCATCCGGGTAATATTTCGGATGTTCGGGTAATTTCCGGTAGATCATATTTTTCAACAAATCAATATTAAAACCTCCTGAGGCTGATATCGGAAGCACGGACTCAATCCCAGACTTCTGCCTGAATTGCTCTTCAAGTAAATTGAGATCTTTTTCTTTTGAGAGGTCAACTTTATTCAGGATAAGAATGATTCGCTTATTATATTTTTTAAAAATCTCAGTGACTTTGTTATCCTTAAATATTTTCTTGCCGGTGGGGTCATCTGCAATATCAATCATCATTAATATTATATCAGCATCCTGCACTGACCTGTAAACATATTCCAGCATTTTTTCCTGAAGAAGATAATCAGGATCAAGAATTCCGGGTGTGTCAAGAAATATGATCTGATAAAATTCCTCCGAAAGAATTCCAAGAATTCTTTTTCTTGTTGTTTGAGGTTTACCTGAAGTGATGGAAAGTTTTTCACCAAGAAGCTGATTCATCAATGTGGATTTTCCAGCATTCGGTTTACCAATTATTGTAACATAACCGGCTTTGGTTTTCATTATTTACCTTTTGTAAGAGTTCACCCGGAAGCGAAATATAGAAAACGGACTTCTGAAAGGCAAAATCCCATTAATCAGAACAAGTTTAAAACCGTTCGAGATTTTGCTTAAAGGTCTTGTGCGTGTGAATCATAAAATAAAAACCGAGCAAAAGCGTAAAAGCGATCATTCCGCTAACAAATAATACACTGTCATTTGAAAGAATTTCTCCTATCTTTTCAAGGTAAGGTGTAGTTTTTTGTCTAAAGTCTTCAACAATTAATTCAGATTGCGGATCGTTTATAACTTTTGTTGATTCCTGGACAATGAAACCGAGAACTCCAAGAACTAAAATTCCGAAGAAAGAGATTATTCCAATAAATACAGGACTAATTGAATAACGAATTTTCGATTTGAATTTCACTTTAGACATTACAGCTTCAGTGAAATTAACCGGAGCGGGCATAATTTCAAGTTTATGAAGAGCGGAATCAGTAATCTTCAGAGCTTTTAACTTCTTAAGAATTTCAGGATGGGTATTTAATTCGTTTTTTAATTCATTTATTTCTTCCGAAGAGAGTTCTCCGTCAATATATCTGTTCAATATTTCGTCTGTTATATTCATCTTATTTCCTCCTGGTAATTATGTTTTAATAACATATCACGCAGAGCAGTTCTAGATCTGTGTAAAATAACTTTCGTGTTAACTAATGACAATCCAAGCACCTGACTAATTTCATTTAGCGATAATCCGTCAATATAAAAAAGGATTATTACCAATGCGCTTCTTGGTGGAAGCTGGTCAACGAGATTAAGAACATAATTTTCCGAGTTTTCACTTGTTGCATAAATTTCCTCATCGTTTGCGCTCAGGTCGTAATGATCATCAATTGAAGACATCATAGTTGCGACCTGTCTTTTTTTCCCGGATAAAACTGTCAGAGCCGAATTGTAAACAATCTTATAAAACCATGTTGAAAATTTAGCATCCTGCCGAAAAGAATGCAATGAATTGTAAGCTTTCAGAAAACAATCCTGAAGAGTTTCTTCAGCATCCATGTTATTTTTCAGCATTCTTCTTAATAATGAAAAAGCTTTGTCTTTATACCTGTCAATTAATAGAGAGAAATCCGTTTCATTCCCTCGTTTAACCGATTCAATTATTTCTATGTCAGAAAGTTTTTTCATCTTGCACATTTAGACAGGAAGAATTCATCGGAGGTTACAAAATTTTTTGAATAAGAAAATGTAACCTTTCTTCCCGAAACCTTAGTCCAAAGTAGTGACAAATAGATAAATCTAATTTGAATACTGAGTTTAAGATAGTTAAAAAAAACTGTAACCATTTAAAAAAAGTTTTGTCTAAATTACAAATTAAATAAAGGAGTTTAATCATGTTAGCTGGAATATTAGTGCCGATAACATTATTCCTTGTGACAGGAATAGTATGGGTTACCTTTATATATTTCCGTTCGAAAGAGAAACAAATGATGATAGAAAAAGGAATGTCATACGAGCAAATGCTCGAATTCATGAAACGAAACCGGAATCCTTTTACGATATTAAAAATAGGAATTATATTTCTCTTCTTCGGTTTTGGAGTAGGTCTGGGCGTGATGCTGGAGGAAGCAAATTATAATGAAGGATGGGTTCCGCTCATGATATTTACCTGCACCGGTTTAGGTTTCATAACCGCCTTTTTTGCCACTAAAAAGTATGAAGTTGATAAAAAGCAATAATAATTAAAGCGCAAAAAAAATCCCGCCTGGAGCGGGATTTTTTATTTACGCGAGATCGTGTTCTTCAAGAAATCTTTGAGCATCAAGCGCAGCCATACAACCGCTTCCGGCAGCAGTTATTGCCTGGCGATAATGTTTATCGGCAACATCACCGGCAGCAAAAACACCTTCAATATTTGTCTTTGTCGTACCTGGTTTTACCAATAAATAACCGGTTTCATCCATATCGAGTTTGTTTACAAAAAGATTTGTATTCGGCTGATGACCAATAGCGATAAAAATTCCATCAGTCTTAATTTCGTTTAACGATCCGTCTTTTGTGTTTTCAAGAATCGCACCTGTTACAACTTTTTTTCCGTTTTCCTCGTTCCCGATTACTTCTTTAATTACCTGATTAGTCATAAAAGAAATTTTCGGGTTTTTCCTGGCACGATCATACATAATCTGCGAAGCTCTGAATCCATCTCTCCTGTGAATTACGATTACTTCACTGGCAAACTTCGTTAAATAATTTGCCTCTTCCATGGCAGTGTCTCCACCTCCGACAACAAGCACTTTCAAACCTTTATAAAAAAATCCGTCGCAAGTTGCACATGCTGAAACTCCATAACCCATATATTTTTTCTCACTTTCGATGTTCAGCAGTTTAGCAGACGCGCCCGTTGAGATGATAATTGAGTCGGCAGTAAAAACTTCTTTACCCGCTTTTACTGTGAATGGTTTGGCTGAAAAGTCAACTTCAGTTACTTCTTTATACTCACATTTCGCTCCGAATTTGCATGCTTGTTTCCTCATCACATCCATTAACTCAGGACCCTGAATTCCATTTTCGAAACCAGGATAATTTTCAACTTCAGTTGTTATTGTTAATTGACCGCCGGGCTGTATTCCTTCAAATACTATAGGATTAAGGTTGGCTCTTGCAGCATATAAAGCGGCAGTCAGACCAGCCGGTCCGGAACCGATAATTATTAGTTTGTGGTGATTATCTGACATAATTTTCTCCGTTTATATTCAAAAAAAATATCAACAATTTCTGTTCATTTTCAAAAATCATTTTTTTCTCCTTTAATAGGATTCATCACTGTTAAAGAAGATTCATTTTGGATCAATTCAATATAATTTTTCTTCCAGGAAATCAGCGTTTCTTTTTAGTCCCTTCAAGCCGATTCGAACAATTGGTGATTCCGCGAATTTTTTTTTGAACTTACTATTCGTCATTTCATTAATCTCATTAAAATAAATCTCTTTATTTTCAATGGAATTAAAATCAGGTTCATGTGAAGGATTTTGATACTTCTTATTCCAGGGGCATACTTCCTGACAAATGTCGCATCCGAAAATCCAGTTTTCAAATTTACCGCGAAATCTTTCCGGAATAACTCCCCGGTTTTCTATGGTTAAATTAGAAATACATTTACATGTATCCAGAACATATGCATCAAGGGCGTTTGTGGGACAGGCATCAATACAAGCCGTGCAGGTTCCGCATAAATCCGGCTGAGGAAAATCCGATTCGAGTTCAAGATTGGTGATTACCGTAGCGATAAAAAACCAGCTCCCTATTTTTCGGGAAATTACATTCGTGTTTTTGCCCATCCAGCCAAGCCCCGATTTCACAGCCCAGACTTTATCCATTACCGGTCCGGTATCAACATAAGAACATATTTCAGTTGTCTCATTAATTTTCATTAATTCATCGGT
>CAZEXO010000025.1:0-23490 GCA_964516545.1 uncultured Melioribacteraceae bacterium | reverse complement strand
AAAGACTTTTAATTTCTCCCACAAAATCAGATGATAATCTTTTCCCCAGGCATATCGCGAAACTTTCCCCGAGTTAAAAGATTTTTCATAATCTCCCTCTTTGAAATAATTTATCCCGAGTGAAATTACACTTTTTGCCGATGATAATATTTTTGAAACATCTTCCCGTTTCGCAATATTTTTTTCCATATATAACATTTTATGATGACGACCTTTTTCCAGCCAGTCTTTAAGATGGGAGATTTCTTCTTTTAGCGGTTCAGCTTTTGCAAATCCGACAAGATCAAATCCAAGCGATTTTGCCAGTTCAATTATTGTTTGATTATTAATTTCCGTCAGACTGGTCACCAGTTCAACTCTTTCTTTTTTACTTTAACGTAAACATGCTTATCAATTATATCAACTTCAAAAGTATCGAGACCCCTTCTGTTGCCCGGTTGATTACCCGTGTTAAGCTGGAATTTCCAACCGTGAGCAGGGCAAACAACACAGTCATCTTCAATAAAACCATCATAAATCAGGGCGGAATGCTGATGCGGACAAATATTACTCAGCGCGTGCACTTTTCCGTTTACAAGAAAAACTGCAACATCAACATCATCAACTATAAATCGTAATCCTTCTTTTTCTCTCAGACTTGAAAGTTTACAAATCTTTTTAAAACCGTTATCAGTCATTTGGTAATTCCGGGAATTTTTCTTTCGGGTAAAAACCTTTTTCATTCTTTTGGACCGTGGCAGTAGAAAAACGCCGATCATGTTGAAAGTATAAAATCCATTCTTCATTAACCGCGCGATTCAGTATTTCTTTTTTATGTTTCAGTGTTTCAAGAGGCATTAAATCATAAGCCATAATATATGGAAGCGGAATGAGTGAAATGAGCGGTACTAAATCGCCCGCATGGAAAAGTGTTTTATTACCATCAGAAATTTTCACGAGCTGCTGGTAAAACGTGTGTCCATGATCGAGTATTAATTCTATCTCATCATCAAGCTGCACATTTCCATCCCACTCTTTTAATAATCCGTTTTCCGCAAGAGGCATGAACCTTTCCCGGATAAAACTTGCTCTGTCCTTTTCCGAAGGAGCCATCGCCCATTTGAAATGTTTTTCCTGAATGTGGTAAGTGGCATTCGGAAAAGCCGGAATAAATTTCTCACCTTCTTTTATCACAGCTCCGCCGGTATGATCAAAGTGGAGGTGAGTTAAAATCACATCTGTAATTTCTTCGGGTTTGATTTCTTCTTCATTGAGTTTATTCTGAATCGACTCGGCATTATTATCAACGCCATAGATTTTCGAAAATTTTTCATTCCATGAATTTCCGATACCGGTATCAACAAGAATTTTTCGCCTATCGGATTGAAGTAATAAAATATTTGTTGAAAGAGGAATTCTATTTTTCTCATCTGCAGGATTTTCCTTCGCCCACAATTCCTTAGGAACAACGCCAAAAATTGCACCGCCATCAAGCGCCATTTTTCCGGCTGTAAAAGTAGATATTTGATACTTACCAATTTTCATAAGATCCAGGGAAAACTATGAACAAAAAAAGTGAAAAGTATGATTTAATAGTTAAACCTGCTCAGTTCAGAGCAGGTTCAAAATTCAACGTGGTTTTAAGAGAATGAAAAACATCTAACGTCCTAAAGAATCCAGATGATCTTTTTTTGCCAACAAAGCTGCATTATCTTCAACATGTTTAGGATCAGGAACACAGCAGTCAACCGGGCAAACAGCCGCGCATTGAGGTTCATCATGAAAACCAACACATTCTGTACATTTATCGGGAACGATATAAAAATAATCCGCGCTGAAAAATCCTGATGCACCTGAAGGAGCGGCATCACCTTCTCCGTATGTTTTGTCGCCAAGGCTCCAATTTACACCTCCTTCATAAATGGCAGTATTTGGGCATTCGGGTTCACAAGCTCCACAATTAATACATTCATCCGTGATCATAATTGCCATGGTAAAACTCCTTATTTATTTTTAAAATTATTTAGATAACCAAGTACCGGTAATTCAAATTTCTCATCAGAATAGGGTTTCTTCTTATCCGATTCCAAAATCAAAATTAATCGGTTTACTTGCTTAAGTAAATTTTCTATATCCAATCCAAAATAACCGGAAGAAAATTTCTCCAGTTTTTTATATCCTTTTTTATACTGACTTAGAGCGCCTGTAGTGTTTTTATTTAATAGATGATAAGAGCCGACCGAAATTTGAATTAATCCCTGAAAAAAGATTTTGTCTTTATCCTCTGAGTCATTCCATAATTGTTCAAAAAAATCATGTGCTTCAAAATAGTAACTTTCGTTAAAAAGCTTAACTCCCGAAGAAATATCTGCCAATATAAGTCCAATGATTTTTAAGTGAAACAGAAAAGTTAATAATTTTACCACTTACCCGAAATAATTTTACCTTTAAATTTTCGAACTGAACTTCTTAAGGGTCCACCTTGAGCGAAAAGACCTCCAAATTTGCCGTAATTTTGTTCTTTTTCTCCAAGTAATCCTGTGAACCTGAATTCATGACTATCAAATCTTTTTCTACCACTTAATGCACGCCTAAAAAAAAGAGTTCCTAACCCCCTTCCTTTTTTCGAAAAGAAGGGAATCAATATGAGAAAAATAATTATGATTTGCTGAATTGCCCTCGTACTACGGGAATCTGATCCTAAAATGTATTCGGTCTTTTTTACTTTTCTATAATCACCCCGATTGTAGTCTATCAGAGCTTCAATCGAATTTTTTATTCCTTCAAAATACTTTCCTGTTCGAAAATTCGGCTCCGCAACATTTCTTCTAATTGAAGAGATGAGCGGCGGTTGAATGACTTTTTGAAAAATGTAACCCGGGAAAATTCCGAATTTATTTTCTTCTTTTAGAAGGATAACCAGAATTCCATTATTATAATCGCGATACCCAATTCTGTTTTTTTCAGTAATTTGTTGCGCATATTTTTCCAGAGGGTAATTTCCGATTGAATTTACCATTAAAAAAACCATCTGGATGGAATCGGTTTTTTCAAACTCACTCAACAGCAGATTTAATTGAAGTAATTCTTTAGCCGTGATTGATGACGTTTGATCCGTAGCGTAATTCCGTAATGATGGAATTTCAGGCTGAGCCATAAGATTCCATCCGAGAAAAATCATTAATGTAGTAAATGAAATTTTCATACAAAATTATTCTTACTTTCTAAAATCCGAATAAGAGTGAGATGAAATCAACTAATTAGTAAGACTACGCGTTGGAGCCGGGATTCTTCCTCCACGTCCGACAAAATTTGCACAACTCAATTCTCTAACACTCATAATGGGCGCTTTTCCTAGTAAGCCGCCATAATTTACCGATTCGCCCACTTTTTTTCCGAATGCCGGAATAATGCGCACGGCTGTGGTTTTATCATTGATTATACCGATAGCTGCCTCATCTGCAATAATTCCCGCGATGGTTGAGGCTGGCGTATCACCCGGTACGGCAATCATATCCAATCCGACTGAACACACGCAAGTCATTGCTTCAAGTTTTTCAATAGAAAGATGACCGAGTTCAGCGGCGCGAATCATTCCCTGGTCTTCGCTAACGGGAATAAAAGCTCCGCTCATACCGCCAACATTAGTGCTTGCCATTAAACCGGCTTTCTTAACACAATCATTCAGTAATGCAAGTGCGGCGGTAGTACCTGGCGCGCCTACATCTTCAACGCCCATAGCAACTAAAATATCAGCAATACTGTCTCCCTCTGCAGGGGTAGGCGCAAGTGAAATATCAACAATCCCAAAAGGAATTCCGTGACGTTCGGCAACTTTTCTTCCCAACAATTCACCGGCTCTTGTAATCTTAAAAACCGTTTTTTTAATAACATCAGCAAGATGATTAAGATCGCAAGCTCCAACTTCTTTGATTGCATCGAGAACAACTCCGGGACCACTGATACCAACATTAAGCACAACTTCCGGTTCGGAAATTCCGTGAAACGCACCTGCAACAAAAGGATTGTCTTCAACGGCATTGGCGAATGCGACAAATTTCGCGCATCCGATTGAATCTTTATCTTTTGTTTTTTCGGCTGTTTGTTTAATTACCTCAGCGACAAGATTGATCGCGTCCATGTTAATTCCGGCTTTTGTTGATGCAACATTTACGCTTGAGCAAATTCTTTTTGTTTCCGAAAGAGCGTACGGAATGGATTTTATCAATTCCATTTCTCCTTTAGTAAAACCTTTTTGAACGAGCGCCGAATAACCAGCCAGATAATCAATCCCGATTTCAGCTGCGGCTTTATCTAGTGTTTTTGCAACTTCAACAAAATCTTCTAATCCGAATGCATCTAAAGGAATTGACAGGGGAGTAATTGAAATTCTTTTATTTGCTATTGAAACACCATATCTGGCTTCAACCTCTTTAGCATATTTGACATGGTTTTGTCCGTATTTCAAAATTTTATCATAAATTTTTTGTTTTGTTACTTCAATATTCCTGTCAACACAATCGCGCAGACTGATGCCCATGGTAACAGTACGGATATCGAAATGTTCAATCTCCGTCATTTTTATGGTCTCAAGTATTTCCTCAAATTCGTAAGGCATTATAACTCCATATAGATTTCAGTAAAGAGCAGAGAGAAAAAAACATCTTATTCAGTTTCTCAATTTGGTTAATTATCAAATTCTGTGCATCTGGCGAAAAATTTCTTCATGTTGAAGATAGATTTTAATTTTAAGATCATCGGAAATTTTATTCATCTCAAGTTGAATTTCGTTTAGATTTTTTGATGACGAAGAAATGTCAATTATCATAATCAGGGTAAAAAAATCATCCATAATTTTCTGCGAAATATCCTGAAGATCGCATGCTTCCTCACTTAGCTTGGATGTAATTCTGGCTACAACGCCAGGGCGGTTAAGCCCGAATGAAGTTAAAATAGCGCGTCCGGAAGAAAGCTCAGATGAAGTTTTAAAAGCTTTCGCACTTTCCATTTTGCTGATACTTTGCGAGACTGCTTTTTTTACGAGTTCTGGTGTTGCTTTTTCGCCCAATTCATTTATCGCTGTTAGTGTAATTCTTCTTATTTCATCTTCTGTTAGTTTCACGGTTTAATTCCCTCATAACTGTTTTGAAGATAATTATATGTTTTATTAATAATTCCCAAATTTTTCTCCTGGGCAAAATTTTCTGCATTCTGATAATTTCCACGATAAAATCTCAGCCATAATAGATCACCGATAATTACTCCATCGAAAATCCTATTGTTCGAAAATGCCTTAATTGTCGTGTATCCCCAAAGAACATTCCAGCCCAGGGACATCAATCCAGATAAATAATTTCCTGTATAAAACTGCCCTGAACCCGGCAGGACTAACGAAAATATTTTCGCTAAAGTTACTGAATATTTTTCACTATTAACACGTTCACAAATAATTTTCAGGGGATGATTAATGTCAATTTTCTCGAATTCATACCCGGCATTTTCCCAGTCGTCTTCGAACATGTAAATCCAGCCTCGCCAATAATGAACATTATTTTTTTCATACTCAGGATTTTCAGCGAGTTCATCCAACAAATAATGCGCTCTTGCAGTTGTCCGTCTTAAAATATTAATACGAATCATTTGTTCTCGCGCCGCGATTTTTTCTTCTTCATTTTCAGAACTGATAAAAGCTTTTGTAAGATAAGATAAAGCATTTTCAAACTTTGTGCCTTCTTTGTAACAAAGTCCAATTCTATAATTACAGACATAACTGAACCTGAATTGTTTATCAAAAAATTCCAGTCGTTTGTATTCCGTAATGGCTTCGAAAAAATCTCCGCTTTCGAAGAGGCTATCTGCGGTAAATTTTATACTTTTAATATCAGTTTGAGCGTAGCAGATGGAAGAGAAAAAAAGTATATAAAAATATTTTTTCATGACTGGAAATAAGAATTTACCCACATATATCAAAACGAAAAATTTGCAGGATATGGAATATTTTGCGCATGTAAATTGTGAAAATTTGAATTTTGATTTATATTGCTGCGGTAAATTCGGCACATATCTTGCTACAACAATTAGAATTCCATAATAAGAAAATTGGGATAGATATTTCAAATAATTTAGATCACGAGGATGAATCATGAAAAAAAAATTGATTGCAGTTATTTTATTACTATTATCCTTTATTAGTAATAATTTCGGTTACAGCGAACTTTGGGTAAGTGATCCTCATGGTTGGGCCTGGGGACAAGGAACAATTGAAGAAGCTTTAATCTCAGTTAGGCAACATGGTATTTATGTTGAGTATGGATTGTATTTAACAATTTCTGCTAAGGATGTTTATGTCGAAGACTCAACACAACTGGAGATTACGCTCGACTTCGATTTACCGGAAGAAGCAATTGTTAATGATCTGTGGTTGTGGGTCGGCGACGACATCATGAAAGCGCTTTGTCTTGACAAATGGACAGCCTCTTCAATTTACGAAGGGATTGTTAACCGCCGAAGAGATCCGGCAATTCTGGTAAAAGAATACGGCACTCATTACAAGCTAAGAATTTATCCTGTGTTTAAAAACCAATCCCGCAAAATCAAATTGACATATATGGTACCGGCCGATTGGCATTCACAGTCAATTTCATATTCACTTCCACATGAAATAATCAGCTCATCAAATGAAGATATATCTAATTTAAAAATCCTCTATTGGCCTGAAGTAGATACCGGAGCGCCAACAATACTAGAATATCCAGGAACAGTTTTCACAGAAAACCCGGATACAACTAACTCGAAAAGTTATATTCTCAGCGGTATCAATTATCAAAGAAATAATACACTGACTTTAACAGCAAACTCATTTTTACAGAATGGTACGTTTATCAGCAGTTATATTAACGAGCAGGATGATGGATTTTATCAAATGGTACTTTTACCCTCACATTTCATCGATGTGCAATCAAGTAAACGGGTAGCTGTAATAATTGATTATGATATTTCTAAAACAAATCTGACAGCAGCGTCTATTATCAGCAATATCCAGAATAATCTGCTTGACTACCTTTCGGAATCGGATTCTTTCAATGTGTTCTTTTCAGGATTATCGACCAAGCAATTAAGCGATACATGGTTGCAGGCAACAGAAGAAAATGTACATACTCTAACGGATTATTTCAATCAGAACGGCTTAAATAATTACAGCAACCTTGCCAGCAGCATCGGAACCACGCTTGAGTTCATTAAACAGAATGGAGAAAATTCAAGTATAATCCTCGTAAGCAGTTCAGAACAGATTTCCGATTATTCTGTTGCCAACGATCTTATCCAAGATATTATGAGTGAAATGGAGGTTGTTACTCCCTTTCATATCGTCGATATGACAAACATGAATTTTTCATGGCATTATATTGGAAATAATTCCTACAGAGGGAATGAATATTTTTATATTAACTTAAGTCGTCAAACTTCAGGAAATTATTTTCATCCATGGACAGGAAATAGTTTCGACAAAAATTTAGCAAACGCATTCAGCGGTCTGAAAGGATATGTAAAAGCATTTGATCTTTTTACCACATTGAATTTGGGATTTTGTTATAACCGCTTTAACCTCTCAGATAATAATATAATTTACCTCGATAAACCTGTCATGCAAATCGGACGGTTTAAGGGACAGTTCCCTTTTGAAATGAATCTTTCAGGCGAATATGACAATTCGATATTCAACATAACGCGTGAATTCAATGAAGAAGATATTAATACAGGAGATAATTACCTGCAAAAAATATGGACCGGAAAGTACATTCAATATCTTGAGTCTCTTGATAATTCAAACAGCACAATCGGAGAAATAATTGATCTTAGTATTCAGCAGAATCTTCTTTCACTCTACACAGCTTTTCTGGCGCTTGAGCCGAATGACACACTACAACCATGTTTTGACTGTTTCGACGAATCAAGCCCGATGGGTATTGAAGATGAAATTTCGGATGTCCCGGCAGATACTCTTATCAACGCTTATCCAAACCCATTCAATGCAGAAGTTAACATTAGAATCACTCTCCAAAAAGAATTTGACCCAAGCGGCGTTTCACTTAAGATTTACAACATTTTAGGTCAGGAAGTATATTCCTTTGATCCATCCGATTTCCTGAACACGAAAATCCTCAATTTACGATGGAATGGAAAAAACAATTACGGGCAACCGGTATCAAGTGGTATTTATCTATTCAGCCTGACCACACCATCAGATAGAAAATCTCTAAAGCTGATAATGTTGAAATGATGCTCTGATTTAACAAAGATTCTAAACTCCGGTAGATTGCCGGAGTTTTTTTTCGGAAAATATTTCCGGTTACGCGAATATTTTTCGCGAACTTATCAAATCAGGCCTAAAATTTACTTCAAATTCACCGATAATGTAGTGGTACAATAATTGCGAAAGGTAAGAAACTTAATTATCGTGGAGTAACAAATGTCAACAAAGCTAATTCATCTCGTGTTATTCATAAGCATGATTATCGTTTACGGGTTAATGAATTTATAATAATCTTCCTCATTAACCCCTCTCTTTCTCATCATCACTTCAAAAAATCATAACCCGGACTCAGATAATTATTTTTTTCAACGTATATTTTTACATCATTTTCGAGATTGAATTTTATTCCCGCGTTATATTGCTGAACTGCCACGGCAGTACCGTAAATATTTCCCGCGTAAAAGTATGCAGCTAATCCCGTAAAAAGCCAGGCTCTGAAATCATGATCGGCTCGGAAATTGTCGTAAGCCAAAAATCCTAATACTCCTGTGATCAAAAAAGCTGTTAGACCATCTGTGAACTGATCGGCATAAACTTTTCCAGCGCCGGGTATGATGGAAGATAAAATTATCCCCGTTGTTATATTCTTATTTTTCGGATTCATTTTTGCATAATAAAAACGAGCCATGTCATCTTTATACTTTTGATCGAATGGGGCAATAAAATCATTGGAATCGGGGAGATATATATTATCAAGCAGATAGGTTACATTATTCAACGAAACAACATAATTTTGATTTTGGGGAGTAATAAAAAATCCATCGCTGACCAGCTCTCTGAATTGATAATATTTCATTGACAGGAAATTCGTCTTATAATACTCGGCTCTCGCTTCATGATAAAATGAGGAATTGAAAAACAATCCCTTGAAATTGTCGACCGCCTGATTATAATCTCCCATTTTCTGGTAAGCATATGCAATCTTAAATTTTATGGTGTCATTCGGGTGAAACTGAATATATGCCAAATATTCATCAATTGCCCTCAGATAATCCTCTTCATGAAAAAGGCTGTTACCGAAAACAAGTCTGTTTTGAGGAGAATAAAAATTCTCGCTGATATTTTGCGCAGTAATTTTATTGATGGAAAACATTAAAATTATTGTCAACGAGAATGTAATCAACCGAATGCGGGAAATGAAGAATTGTATTTTAATCAACGATATATTCCTGTAAAATATTTTTTTGTTTGTAGATATACTTATGGGGTAACATTGTGTGATTTTCAACAGGATCAAAAAGTTTACCGGATGAATGCAAAGAATACTGATGGATATTTTTGAAGAAATTTATATCGCGGGTAAACCTATCAGAAAACATAACCGCACCCTGAAAAATATTCGTCTCTTTTATGCTTTCTACAAAGAACTGTGAACACGAGGGATAGAATGGACAATTATCGCCATCCAGATCGGAAATCACAAATGAGTAAAACTCTTTCACGGCTGAGAAAATCTTTACGGACAATTCAGTTTCACCTGAAAAGCTTTTATCATCCGAATTAACCGGCAGTTCGTAATTTATTTTTTTTGCCTCCCAACGATGCCATTCCGGTTGGGCAAAAAGTGAAGAAACGACAAAAAAGAATAGCATTATGAATCTCATGTTCTGTCCAAATCAATTTTAAGTCTTTTCATGAGCGATTTCAATTCGAGCTGTTTATAAATAGCATCTTTGCATAACGAGATACCGTTTGACCAGCAAAGATCAGATGTTACTGAACTGATATAAACTTTCCCAAATTCAGTTTGGTCTTCCATGAATTTATATTCGGGATTATTTTTCAGGTGAGCAAGATTTATCTCCCCTTCCATCCCATCACTGTAGGAAACAAAAATTCTGTATTCACCGGTTATTTTTACTTCAATTGGTTTAATCATAACGGCACAAAATTACTCCTTTAACTTCATTCCTGCAATCAACATTTTCCGAATCCGAATCTGAAACCGGAATCGACACCACAAAAAATTTTCGTCCGGGGGAAATATTTTCCGAGGTATTATCTATATTTGAGTCATGGAAATAAAGAATAAAAACTTTATAAAAAATCTCTCAAAAGAAGAACTCGTCAATTATTTTGAGTCAATCGGTGAAAAAAAATTCAGGGCTATTCAGGTTTTCGGTTGGCTTTACAACAAACACGCAAAAAGTTTTGATGAAATGCTTAATATTTCGAAAGAACTCCGCAATACACTCGAAAAATCTTTTCACATAAATACGCTCGAAAAAATTGAAACACAAAACTCGATCTCAACAGGAACAAAAAAACTTCTCTTCAAAACATTTGATAACCGTTTTATTGAATCAGTTATTATTCCCGAGGGTGAGCGTAATACTTTATGCATATCCACACAGGTTGGATGCCCACTGGATTGTAAATTCTGCGCAACCGGAGTAATGGGTTACAAAAGAAATTTAACCATCGGTGAAATAGTTGATCAGTATATTTCAGCAATAAATGAAGGTAATAAAATCACAAATATTGTTTACATGGGAATGGGCGAACCGCTTTTAAACTTTGCAAACACCCTGGGATCACTAAAAATATTTACTGATGAAAAGACGACGGGATTAAGCAGAAACAGAATAACAATCTCAACTGCCGGAATTGCACCGAAAATTATCGAACTTTCGGAAAGCAACGTACGCGTAAAGCTAGCTTTGTCACTCCATTCCGGCTTTGATGAAATCAGAGATAAAATAATGCCGATCAACAAAAAGTATAATCTAAAGCAAGTGCTTGGAGCGATTGAATATTATGCAAAAGAAAGCGGAACACGAATTACTTTTGAATATACCATGCTAAAAGCAATTAACGACCGCGAAGAAGATATTATGGCGCTGACGAAAATTACGAGAAGAATTCCTTCGAAAATAAATCTAATTCCCTTCAACAGCATTAAACATATGAATCCCGAAGGAATATCAGCGCAACTTGAACCAACACCGTTTAATGAGATTGAAAAATTCGCCGCAAAACTTCGCGAAAATAACATCACTGTTATGGTTCGCGAAACTCAGGGAGATGACATTGCCGCCGCCTGCGGTCAACTGGCTGTTAAAGTCAGTTGAATTCTCTTTCAGTTTTCAATTCACGGGGATACGAAACGAAAAATGTTGTTCCTGAGTTTTGATCCGATGTAAAATCAACAGTTCCGTTTAAGTATTTTTCTGTAAACAAGCGGACGCTATAAGTACCCAATCCTCTGCCAAGACCTTTTGTGGAAAAAGATCTTTTAAATATCTGCAATTGCAGAACTTCAGGTATGAACGTGGAATTATGAACCGAGAATACTATTTTATCTTCATTCAAAAAACAGTTCAGTCTTATACTTTCGTGTTCACTAATTACTTCAAGAGCATTTTTAACGAGATTGCCGAGCACCCTTCTTAGAATCGATTTATCACTTGACATAATCGTATCAAGGCAATTTTCATCAATTAAAATTTTCTTGTTCCTTGCGACACAATGACTCAGGTATAGTGTTCTTATCTCTTTGAGCATATCATATGTTGAAAAAGGTTTAGATGAAATCACCAATTCATTTTTTTCAGCCCGGATTAATTCACGCTGCGATTCAATCTCCTCTATCAATCTCTCCGAAAGATCATAAGTGACTGTGATATATTCTTTCAATTCTTCAGAATCGGAATCATGCATTAGCTCAACATATCCTTTAATACCTCCGGCTGTGTTAAGAATGTCATGAAAAAAAATACGTTCAAGATTAGCCCGTCTCTTCTCATCGCTTTTATCGATAATTGCAAATATGGTAAAGAACTCGTCGTTGTAAATAAACGGATTTGCCCATACCTGAAGATCAAGAGCATCAGCATCTTCGCGTGTTAATAGGCATTCATGAATCGATGAAATGTTTTGCTGACTTTCAAAAATTGCTTTTGCCGCGCCGCAAACAGTGCAGAATTTAGTTGTTCCGCATCCTGAAAGGCTTTTTGCTGCATGATCACAATTAAATACATCACCGGGTCGAAGTCCGATTATCTCAGAAATACTATTCTTGCCCGATAACTTCATGAAATATTTATTTGCGCAGATTATCTGTCGGTTTTTATTCAGCATGATTACAGAGGCAGGCATTGAATTCATAAAACTCTTTAACATTTCCTGATTACTGAAATATTCATGCTGCTTATATAATTCTTCAATACTGGATTTCTCGGCAGGTAAAAATTCAGTAAACAATTTTGTCTCGATCATAATCCCTCAAAAATCATTAATTCCTTTTATCATGTGTATCATCGAAATATTTTTAGGTTAATACAGAGGCTGTTTTTGGTATATTAAAAAGAAATTTATTTGATGTTAGACAAAATTAAGACAGCCAATTCAGCTAAATTATTTTATCGCACTAATCATTATTTGATATTCAATCTTTTCTGATAATAGAGGGATATTTTTTTGCTATCAGCTTAACAGCCGGTGGAATCACCAGCAACTGTAATAATATTCCGGGAAAACTTTTCAGAAGCAGTGCAATCGAAAATGCCGCGTGTTCAAAACCAAGCATTGGAAGAATTTGTGATATAGCCAGATAATAAATTATCCGTCCGGTGAAAATTGCCGTGACCAAAACAATCCAAACGTTCATTTTTTTATGTACGAATAAAAATGATATGATTAGCGCACTTGCGAGTAATTCAACAATCATCAAAATTAATATTGGAGGAACGATAGGCGGCATACCGGTTATCAGGAATGAGATAAGGGGAGTTGTTACGGCTACTGTTCCCGCGTATTTCCAATCCAGAAACATGGCGCCGAGATAAACCGGTAAAAACATTGGCAGAAAAACTGAGCCGGAGCCAAAGAGATGAAATACCTGGGGAAAAACTAATCCAAGCGTTATAAACATTGCAGCTAACGGTATTTGTCTTAATTCTTTATCTGCCATTTCTTTACCTAAATTGAAAAATTAATTCCGAATAAAAAATGTCTTCCAGGCGCTTTATAATCTGGCAGCACGAAATACTCTCTGTTCAGAATATTCTGGATTTTTATATTTGCATTAAAGTATCCGAAATCATAATCAGCAGATAGGTTCAAAAGATTGTAGTCGGGAATAGAATTTTTATGATAATTTTCCGCGTATAATCCATCTACATATTTTCCGTAGATCGATACTGAAAATTGTCTGTCAGTAAAACCCACCAGATATTTCAATTGATGTTTCGGATTAAATGCCGATAAATCACCGGTCTCAAGATAGCTATAAGACAACTGTAAGTTAAGATGAGAATTCATGAAATAATTGATTGTTGATTCCATACCGTTCTGAATGGCATTTCCGCTGTTCTGATATTTCACGGGCGGCTGCGAAGCAGGGTTAAACACCGGCAAAATAATATTACTTACATCATTTCTGTAAAAACAAAATTTCACCGAGGCGTTATAGGAAATAAAATATTCAAACCCGGCTTCAAAACTTTGTACTTCTTCCTGTTGTAAATCAGGATTTGACACAGGGAAAAGATAAAGATCGCGAATAGTCGGTACTCTGAATCCGGTTTGATAATTAGCAAAAAATCTTAACTGAATAACCGGTGAATAACTGATGCCCGCTGAAGGACTTATATTATTTATCCCAAGCGAATGATGCTGGTAACGAAGACCAAATTTCATATTTAATTTTTCATTTACAGAATAAAGCGCTAACCCGTAAATTCCGGAAGAGGTAAAATCGTAATTTTTATTCTGGCTGACTTGTTCTCCTCCGTAATAAATTAAGTCACCCCCGGCGGCAATATGAAAATTTTCATTAACGATATATTGCTGATAAACAGAAGCTCCGTAGGAAAAATCTTTCGAATGAAATCCATCATAAAATTTGTGTTCACCCTTATTGAAGTATATCTGAGACGAACCTTTTATATTTTCCGAGTTATTAAGCAGAACCAGGTCTCCCATACCTCTCTCAATTTTACCGTAAGTTCCGAAATTATTCGGATCGGATATTCTTGCCGGGTCATCAAATGTATATGGAACATATCTCAGGTTCGCGGCTACTGACCAATTTTCGTTAAAGTTATGTTCGATACTTCCGTTAAAATGTGAGGATTGAAAAGTTGTTTGATTTATATGTCCGCCAGATCCTTTTTTAGCATAGGATAACCCAAATCCTGTATCGCCGATTTTTTTAGAGAATTTCACGCCTACATCATAAGTTCCGAAATTCCCGCCATACATTTTAACATCAATCATTTTTGAGTAATCGTTTTTTATTTTCAGATTGATCACTCCGCCCATCGCGTTGCTGCCGAAAACGGTTGATGATGGTCCTGATAAAATTTCAACGCCTTCAATATCGCTCATTCCGTAAACGTCAGGTAAAGGATGTCCGAATATTCCCATAAAATCAGGATGCCCGTTAATCAACACTAAAACACCTGTGTTCGGTTTACCACCAAGTCCACGTAATTGAACCGCTCCCCCGCCGTCAGTGCCAACTCCGTAACCCATAATTTTCTTTTCAAAAACAAATGAAGAAGGCAAAAAAAGATCGAGCACCTGAAGCGCGGAATGATTGGCGTAATTTTTAATGAATGTCTTATTAAAATAAGCTCGTGAATTTGTCTCATGTTGCAGCGGTACTTCATACCTGTCGGCAATCACAATAACAGTATCACGTAACTGAAATTCTCTTTCGGGATTAACTTCCTGGGCGTTTACTTTTGTGAATTGTATAATCAGGAAAGCAAAAACAAAATAAATCCTTAACAACAAATCCCCCTTTCTGCATGGGTATTACTGTCCATCTTTTTCCATTTTCCACCGCCAACATAGATGATTACTATTCAAAAAACAATCTCGTGACCATATTTTACAAATGTAAATTCATCATGAATTCCTG
Organism: uncultured Melioribacteraceae bacterium; assembly: GCA_964516545.1. Taxonomy (GTDB): domain Bacteria; phylum Bacteroidota; class Ignavibacteria; order Ignavibacteriales; family Melioribacteraceae; genus JAHISV01. The sequence goes on along the minus strand of CAZEXO010000025.1, from coordinate 8,329 downwards.
GAAAGCGGCAATTCCAATCTGTTGCTCTCTAAAAGTTTTTTGTTTGTCAGAATTTCCTCCGGTACGTCGTCAGCCTGAATTTGACGATCGTTCAGAATAATTACCCGTGACGATGTTTCAAGCACCATATCGAGATCATGGGTTGTAATCAAAATTGTTTTTTCTTTTTGCGAAGCAATCCAGTTAATCATCATTCTCCTGTGGTAAGGATCAAGATTGCTGGATGGTTCATCGAATGCTATTATCGTGGGATCCATAGAAAGTATAGTTGCGATTGAGACTAATTTCTTCTCGCCATAACTGAGCTCATTAATTAATTTATTCTCATAATTTTCCAGACCGACATTTTTTAATGACTCCGCGACTCTGTGAATTATTTCATCTTTGCCGAGTCCGTAATTTAAGGGTCCGAATGCCACGTCGTCAAAAACCATCGGGCAAAAAAGTTGATCATCCGGATTTTGAAATACGATTCCGATTTCTTTTCTGATATCCGGTAAATTTTCCTGAGTTATAATCTGATCAACTATTTTAATTTCACCGTCCCCAAATCTTATTCCATTCAATAAACTCACAAAGGTTGATTTACCGGCACCATTCGGACCAATTATTGCCACCTTCTCGCCTCTGTAAATTGTCAGATTAATATTCTTAAGGACAGGTTCATGTCCGGGATAAGAAAAGGATAAGTCTTTTAATTCGATAACAGCATCATTCATATTTATATCCAAAGAAGAGATGAAAAAATAATTAATGAAAATAGTATGGCGTAAAAATCAATTCTACTCCACTCCGCTTTTGATGTTGTGGTTATTTCGCCCCGAAAATTTCTGGAAGCGAGTGCAAAAAATATTTTTTCATTTATAGCAAACATGTCTATAAAAACTGAAGTAATAAATTTTACGATGTAGTTTATTTTGTCCATAACGGAAAGTCTCTGATACCTTGACTTGAAAGCCATCGTTTTCTTTAAAATATCGATTTTAATTGTTGAGAGAAATCTGTTAACTAAAAATAATATCGCCAGTAACTTTCTCGATACACCAAGTTTTTGCAGGTATTTGATAGTGTTTAAGATCGATGTTGTTTTTACATACATATTTGAATATATCAATATTGTTATTGCGATAAGATTTATCACAAAAAAATTCCTGAGACCATCTGAATAGATATTAAAATCCATTATGGAAAAAAGAACATTACCATTCCCGGAGAAAGGCAAAAGAATTGTAAGCACAACGATCATAGGATAAAAACGAAATGTATTTTTTATAATCGTAGAAAATTTATCGCTGAAAAAGTAGATTGAGAGCATCAGCAACATAAGTACGATAATCGATTTATAAACTGCGTTTGAAAACAATAGTAATTCGCAGATTATTAAAAGAAAAAATATAATCAGTTTTGAAAGAGGATTTATTCCGCGAATAAAATATGTCAAATTGGAAAGTTGCCTGGTCATTTATAAAATTATGTTCTGGTCTTAGTAGTTCAAATAAACTTGGTTGCTAGTTTTATCTAAAAATACTCAGTGAAACTCTATAGAGCATCTTTTCATCACCCAAAAGATACAAAAGATATTTTAACATATCTTTTTAAGTTGATAACTATTACATAAAAAACCTGGATATTTTTATGCATTCTTTTGGCTCAGATTTTATATTTTACCAGCTGATTACATAAAAGGTTTTTAATAATGTCAGAATCGATTATAATCGCCGGGGCAACGGGTTTAATTGGAAGTGAATTCGTAAGTAGAGCGGAAGAAAGTCCACTGATCGGTAATATTTATTTATTCACAAGAAGAGAAATTTCGGTTAAGAATGAAAAAATTTCTTCTCACACAGTCGACTTTGATAATCCCTCGACCTTTCCGCGAAATATGAAAGCTGAGTCGGCTGTATGCGCTCTTGGTACAACTATTAGTAAAGCCGGATCAAAAGAAAATTTCCGCAAGGTTGATTTTGTATACGTGCTTTCCTTCGCAAAATTTGCAAAGGAAATCGGAGTTAAAAATTTCGTTGTGGTAAGTTCGGTTAATGCTGACCCGGATTCGAAAACTTTCTACCTTAAGACTAAAGGTGAGATGGAAGAATCAATAAAAAAATTGCAGTTCGAAAGCCTTGATATCATCCGCCCAAGTTTACTGCTTGGTATAAGGAATGAATATCGTTTTGGGGAAGAAGTATCAAAATTTCTCTCCCATCCGGTAAAAAAACTGATTCCGTGGAAGTATCGACCCATAGATGCTTCGAAAATTGCTGAAAAGATTTTAAGAATTATAAAGTCTCCCCCGATGGGAATTAATGTCTTCGAGGGTAAATCGATTTATCAATAATCCAGGTTAAGAATGGAAAACATAATAATACGAAAAGCTACAGAGAGTGATGCCTCTTCAATTATTGAATTCAACAAAGCAATGGCGCTTGAAACCGAACAAAAAATTCTTGAACATAAAATAATTTCTGAAGGGGTAAAAAGTATGTTCAAAAATCCGCAATTCGGATTTTATATTGTTGCTGAATATGAGTCGGAAGTAATTGCCTGTCTTTTGATAACTTATGAATGGAGTGACTGGCGTAATGGTTTAATTTGGTGGCTTCAGAGCGTGTATGTAAAACCCGAACACAGAAGAAAGGGGCTGTATTCAAAAATGTATCAATTTGTTAAGGAAATAGCCACCGCTAATCCTATGATTTGCGGATTCCGCCTGTATGTTGAAAAGGATAATTTAACCGCTCAAAAAACCTACGAACAAAATGGAATGTCTGTCACAAATTATCTTTTGTACGAAGAAATTATTGATGATTCAGTAGCGAATGCATAATTTGCTGAAAAATTTTTCGGTTGAAATATTATATATGTGCGTTCTCAAAACATCTTTTAAAAACATAACTTCAGGAATCCTTGATGAATAAAATATTTTACGTGTTAATCTTGACGTCACTTTCTTTCATGAATTTGCTTTCGCAGGAATTAGATCCATCAGAATATAAAACTGAGCTAAATCAATTAAGAGAAAAAAAAACCGATTTACTTTCAGAAAAGTCCAGACTTCAGGAAGAAATTTCTGAAATGCTGAATAAAATCAAAACAATTGATTCGGCAATTGAAGATGCAGAAAAGAATAACGTCATAAATTCGCTGATAAAAAAATATGGAAAGAAAGATGGTCAAAATCTTGCGCTTGGCCGAATCTGGAAAGGAATGACAAAACAAATGATGATTGATATTTGGGGAGAACCCGACAGGCAGAATACTAATAAATTCAGCTATGGCGTTTTCACGCAGTTCTATTATGGAAAAATCACCTATTTTTTCCGGGATGGAAAATTGACAGAGTGGGAGGAAACAGAATAAAAGAGATGCTTGTATTACTCAGAATACTTTTTCAAAATCCATGAATCAACTGGATTTTTTCTTTTCGCTGGATAATTTATGAGAGTCCTTTTTATTCCATCGGGAATTTCTTGTAAGACAAATAAATCATTTCAATATGATTAACGGAGGTATCAATGAATCTTATTGAGCGTGTAAAAAATATAATGCTCAAACCTCACGCAGAATGGGATGTAATTAAAAATGAAAATCATTCCGTTAAGCAATTGTTTCTTAATTATGCAGTCATACTTGCGGCAATTCCATCAGTAGCTGTATTCATAGGATTTAGTTCTGTCGGAGTATCAACCGGTTATGGAAATCTGACATTACCATTAAGTAACAGTCTGGTATATGCAATTTTCAATTATGTGTTTTCATTAGCCGGTGTTTATGTTGTCGCTTTTATAATGGATGCATTAGCGCCGAATTTCGGTTCAACGAAAAACATGGAAGACTCGGTTAAAGTAGTAGTTTTCTCATATACCGCATCCTGGCTTGGAGGTATTTTCCTGTTGATTCCCTCACTTTCCAATTTATCCGCCATTGCAGGAATCTACTCGATTGTATTGCTTTATATGGGTATGAGAAAGATTAAGGAAATTCCTCAAGAAAAAATAATCCCATATTTTCTTCTCACATTAGTATCAGTTATTATTATCCTGGCGATTATTTCTACAATCGTTAACACCATTGCGTTCGGAGGATTTTCACTTTTTCAGACAATAAATTGAGAAATAAAAAAACCCGGCCTAAACCGGGTTTTGAAGTAATTTATGGTGAGTAGATTAAGTTAACCTGGGGGCTAGTTAACTTTTATGTCCAGTAATCGTGGTTTTGCTTCTTCAGCTTTTGGTATCGTAACGTTGAGCTGTCCATCCTGGAATTTTGCTTCAATTTTATCGGCAACAATTTTTTCTGGAAGATTAAATGCCCTGTAATATTTGCCGTAACTTCTTTCAACTCTGTGATAAGTTTTTTTATCTTCTTTAACTTCATTAATTCTTTCTCCGCTTATTGTCAATTGTCCGTCTTTGAAACTGATTTTAAGATCTTTCTTCTGAACACCTGGCAAATCAGCGTGTAGATAATAATTGTTGTCGTCTTCAGCAATATCTGTTAAAGGTGCCCATACAGCATTTTCGTATTCTTCTTCTTTTTCAGCATTTCCGAATCTGTTACCGAAGCTGTTAAGAATTCTGTTAAATTCTCTTTCGATATTCAGAATTTCTCTTGCCGGGTTATATCTGATAAGTGTCATTTTGTACCTCCATTTATTTTTCTTTGAGTTGTTTTTGTTGTTTGCATATGTATTTTCAAACTATGTGCCAATTGAATTTGCCTTATTTTCCCTGGTTTTTCCCCTAAGATATTTTTCGATTAAGTAAATCCGGCGTAATTGTCGCCATTCTGACACAGTGGCGTGGCAAACATATTTGCCTATCTGACAAAAATCGAATTTATTTATCACAATGAATGAAAACCAGTTAAAACAATAATTGCCGATTAGAGAAGAAGTAATGAGATAACAATAAATCGAATGGAAGTCCATGCTCATACTCAATGATGAATACAAGCCATAATTTTACATCACAAAATCACCATTTTAGTTTTCTTTCCCTAATTTGTAAAATTGATCCGGAGATCGTAATTTCCAACCTCCAAATCCAAATTACTTTTATAGAAAAATATGAAACTAACCACTATACAAATATCGCCAAAACAACCGTTCAATTTTTCAAACACAGTTAATTCACATGGATGGGTGGAGCTTGAACCTAATTTTTTTGAAAATGATACCAAGACTCTTTGCAGAGTTGAGAAATTATCATCAGGAAAAATTGTGCTCTTACGGATAACCGGCAACAATGATTATAAAAATCCCGTGATTACTATTGAATGTGAAAAAGTCAATCCAACCGAAGAAAAAGAAATAAAGACGAAGGTTGAACATATTTTAAGAATAGATGAAGACTTCTCGGAATTTTACAAATTATGCAACGCTGCCGGAGATGAATGGAAAGCTTTAACAAAAGGGATGGGACGATTGATGAGAAGTCCCTCTCTCTGGGAGGATATCGTAAAGACTATTTGTACTACAAATGTCCAATGGGGCGGCACGATAGGAATGCTTAAGCGTTTTGTAGAATTTTACGGAGAACCTTATGCTGGAAATAAAAAACTAAAATGTTTTCCGACACCTGAAAAAATCTCGGGAACAGTTTTGAAAAAATTCAACGAAAAAGTACGCATGGGTTACAGAAGTGAATATGTTCACTTATTGGCGAAACAGTTTGTAAAAAAGGAAATTGACCTAAATAAATTTACAAACCGGGAATTAACAACAGAGCAGATAAAAAAAGATCTATTGAAAATTAAAGGTATAGGAAATTATGCGGCGGCAACTTTGTTGATGATTCTTGGTCGTTATGATGAAATTCCCGTGGATACCGTATTCCGCGATTTCATAAAAACGAAGTACTTTATGGGGGATTATCCCTCTGATACTAAGGCTTTGGAAATTTACGACAAATGGGGTGATAAAAAATTCCTTGCTTATTGGTTTGACCTTTGGCAGTTTTATCACAAAAATATTTGAGTAGTTACAGAATTTATACTATGTGTTTCCGGAAGGAGGAAGATAATATGCAGGATTTACAAAAATCTGTTAGTGAATCACTTGATTCAACAATGCCGGATTTATATGAATTTTTACCCTATTTGCTGCAGGATCTGTGGGAGATCGGCTCTTCACCGGAGGCAATAATTGACTTACTCAGAAGAAATGAAGTCCCGAAAAATGCTCGCGTGCTCGATATTGGATGTGGTAAGGGTTCAGTTTCCGTGAAACTTGCAAAAGAACTTGGTTACAAAGTTCATGGGATAGACGGAATGCCGGCATTTATTGAAGAAGCAAAAAACTGGGCGGAAAAATTTGGCGTTTCAGATCTCTGTAATTTTGAAGTTGGTGACGTACGTGAAAAAGTAAAATTATTATCCGGTTACGATATTATCATTCTTGGATCAATCGGTCCGGTGTTGGGCACGATTAAAGAAACTCTGGAAGCCGTTTTAAGTTGTATGAAAGACTCAGGAATAATAATTCTTGATGACGGTTTTATTCCCGAAGGAAGCAGTTTTGACAAACCTGAATTCACAAAAGAAGAAGATTTCTGGAATTCTATCGAGGCGTGTTCTTTAAAGGTTGTTGATAAATATATTTTCGATGAATCCAGTATGGAACAAACCGATAATTTCATTTACAAAAAGATTGAAACACGAGCTTACGAACTCATGGGAAAATTTCCCGGCAAGAAACAACTATTCCAGAGTTATCTTGATGAGCAGATAAAAGAAAATAAGATTCTTGAAAATGATGTTGAATGTGTGACTCTCTTGCTGAAAAAAGCATAATATTACCATTAGTTTTTTTGCTATTTCATTTTCGAAAAATCGCTGACGCCATTTTCAAAACGAATAATTTAGAATGGAATTATTTCGGAGAGCATTAGTGTTAAGATGTCTGTTCATAAAAATCACGGGAAATGATGAAAACAGAATTGTGTAAGTTAAAAAAAACAGACATCGGAAAATCATTTGGTGAAATTGAAAAGCATATTCTTAATCCGCAATTTATTTGTAAGAAGTGCATCCGGGTATCAAACGATAAAAATTTGCTTTGTAAAGCCAAAAGAATGGGAAATAAATAATCTGTTCGTAATATCAATCGATTAGTTAAGACCTCTTGAAGATGATGACTACTTGAAACTGAAAATTCACACCTCCCAAGTTCACCATCCAAAAACGGATAACAACCTCTTCTGGATTCTACGAATAAAAATTTGTAACATTGAATCGGTTAATCATGATTTTTATCATTAAATAATGGAGATAAATATGCACGAAAAAAGTATTGAATTACTAAACAAAGCTGTCGCTGATGAGCTGTCGGCCGTTCACCAATATATGTATTTTCACTTTCACTGCGATGACCAGGGTTATGATTTGTTAGCCGGCTTATTCAGAAGAACCGCAATTGAAGAGATGTTACACGTTGAAAAATTAGCTGAGCGAATACTTTTTCTCAAGGGAAAAGTAATCATGAAAATAAAAGAGGAAGTAAAAGATGTAACGGATGTGAAAAAAATGCTCGAAATGGCTTCAGCAATGGAACAGGAAAGCGCACATGACTATAATTTGTGGGCAAACGAGTGTTCAAAAAATGCAGACTCAGTTTCTAAAAAGGTTTTTGAATTGCTCGTAGCCGATGAAGAAAGACATTTTGACCAATATGATACCGAACTTGAAAACCTTCAGAAATTCGGTGATCGTTACCTCGCGCTTCAATCAATTGAAAGAAGCAAAGGTCGTGAAGCCGGAGCGCCAGCGCTATAAATAATTTACTACCCGAAAGATTCCTTTCGGGTTTTTTATTCCCATCTTTAAAAAACCAAGAAATATTTCCGGTTAAGTCCGGCAATGATTTTTATCAATATTATTCAGCAATCATTCCGATGTATATCTTGTCCAGACGGTGTCGGCATAAGCGATTACGCCGTCGACATACGCATTGCTTGGATTATAACTATAAATACCTCTCCTTCGTTTTTTCACCTCAGTGCTGTAATTGCCTATTTCTTTCAGATAATTTGCCACGCTGTAAATCGCATCCGGCCAGGTAAACAAATCAATAATTCCGTTATTGTCACCGTCAACGGCAACATTTAAACGAAAAGGCATAAACTGCGTGTAACCTATTGCTCCACCCCAGCTACCTTTCTGCTGTAAAGGATCAATCCCGTATAATTTACTGTAACGCAGTAACGCGGTAAGACTTTTAACCGAACTTTTTCTCAATGCCGCGAATCTTCTAGCCTGAGTTTCATGCGTGTCCATGGTATCATCAGGATATTTTTCAATCAACTATAGACCTGAGTCTGCCGGCGAGATC
>CAZEXO010000024.1:17787-29287 GCA_964516545.1 uncultured Melioribacteraceae bacterium | reverse complement strand
ATCAAATCGCTTCAACAGCCGCATATATGGCTGAATCAAACCCTGAAATAGCGAATTGTATTTTCTCTGATTACGATAATTATGAGAAAGCGCCTCTTGTAGCCATTGATGAAGGTTATACTTTCAATCTCGGCGGAAGAAAACTGGAAGTAATCTGGGTCCCCGGTCATACAATGGGAAGCATTTGTCTTCTCGACCGAGAGAACAAACAGTTGTTCACTGGTGATAACAATAATACTCACGTGTGGCTCTTTCTCGACGGCTGCCCTCCGGTTGAGAGGTACCTTGAATCGCTCGATCACTTAATGAGCTATAGCGACTACTTTGATAATATGTTTCTTGGACACGGCGAATCAATGGGAAAAGATTATCTTGAGGAAATTCATATTTGTCTGGAGAATATTCTTAATGGTAATTGCGAAAGAACAGAGTACAAAAATCAGATTTCGAGCGACGCGCTGAAGTGTGAGTATAAAAGAGCGCTTGTAGCATTCAACCTGGAGAATTTATTTTTACAAAAATAGCCGATTACAAAAACATAACTTTCAGTAATAAAGATCACAATAGACTTGTGGAGAATTTTTAATTTTTACAAGCAACTAAAATTTAATCTTATCCAGAATTCAAAATAAAGGGGGGAAAATGTTCTGTTCAAAATGCGGAAGCGAGCTTCCGGATAATTCGCAGTTCTGTTCAAAATGCGGTTCCGAAATTTCCGGTCAACCGAAAGTAGTTGATGATTCAAAACCATTACACGTAACTCAACCGGTTTTTATCGGATGGGTCTCTGTTTTTTCTGTATTGCCGATAACTTTCTTTGCTTCAATCTGGGCTGCCGGGTTTTTAGGAATTATGAGTAATACCTTTATGAGAAATATGAGTATTGGTATTCCTGAATGGTTTATGCCTGTTTTCTGGGGTTGTATCGCTCTATTCGGAATTCCGGGACTAACTTACTATGCTCACAGAAAAACCTATGCTCAAACCGTTTATAGGTTTTATCAAAACAAATTAGAATACTTCGAAGGTTTTTTTACCGTTGAAGAAAAAACTATTCTTTACAAAAATGTAAATGAAGTTTACTTACGCAGAGGTATTATTCAGAGAGGATATGATTTGGGCACGATTGTTTTATCAACGCCTGCAACGGGCTGGAATTCCTCGCGTGCCCGAAGCGGAATAAGAATAGTAAATATTAAAAATCCCGAAAAAGTTTATAAAGCCGTAAAAGAATTGGTTCACAGAGCTGATCGTTAGAAATAGGGCTATTCATTTTAAATTGAATAGCCCTTTTAAAAAACTAGTAATCAAAATCCCACCTGATACCAACAGAAGGAATGAACGGAAACCAGGTTCTGTCTTTTTTTCTTAACTCGGGAAGATCATCGTTCCAGTTCGCTTTCCATCCGTAACATCTGATATTGTCATGACCATACAAATTCAGGCATTCAAAGAAAACATTAAACACACCGTAATCGGTATCGAAATATTTACTTATCCTCATATCGAGCCTGTGATAATCAGGATATTGAGAACCAAGATAATCTTCGTTTACAATTACATAAACCGGTTGTCCGCCGGAGTTAACAGCGCTAATTATTTTTTTATCGGTATAAGGATAACCTGTTCTGTATTGCCATGCTAAATTAATGTGCCAGTTATTACCCGGTCTGAAGTTTAAGTCAAAATTAACAGTATGGCGTTGGTCAAATTGCCCTGGTATTTTATTATTTATTAAATGTTCATTATGACGTGAATCGCGAATTGTTTTCACGTAATCATCAACGAATGAATAACAGTAACTTCCCCAAAAACTTAACAATCCGCCCTTATCGTACTTTAAAAATAACTCTACTCCTTTTGATTCGGTTTTATCAAATTCAACTGTAATATTGTCTGCCATTACCTCGGGAAACATTTCTATTTCGTTTTCATAATTTCTGTAAGAAGGCTGAAGATTGGAAAGTTGTTTCAGGTAAGCCTCTAATCTAACCGAAACCCCGTTTTCAAAAAGATGTTCGATGCCCGCGACATAATGTTTTGCTAATTCCGCATTGTGAAATACTGATTCTCCGTTTTCAATTCTGATTGATTGAATATCCTGCGATTGATAGAAGTATCCATAACCTACCCGCAAAAATGTTTTATCTGTTATATTGTATGAAAGATTAATTCGCGGGCTGAACAACTTATCTCCGGCATAAGAATTGGCATCATATCTTAAACCCAGCTCACCGAATAGTTTTTTCGTTAATCCGACTTTAACAGACATGTAACTACCGAATTTGTTTCCTGAAGGAGATATATTTACGTTCCTGGCAAATGTGCTGTCATAGAATTCAGAGTTGTTATTTAATCCCCATATTACGTAAGTGTTATTGTATTTATAGTCAGCCAGTGTTCTGCAAAAATCAAAACCGAATTTTAATATAACATCTTCATTCATGTCAAATTGCCAATCTTGTTTAAAACCAATCATGTCGTAATTTCGCTGATCATCAACAAGGAATTCAAATTCAGTTCCGTTTTCTTCATATCCTATACCGCGCCTTCCTTGTTTGTAGTGATTAAAATAAATCATCGATCTTGAAAATAGATTCTTATTCCAGACCGAATTTAAATTTAGCCAAACTGAATTATTGGAATAGTTGGTTCTTGTCGTGTCATAGTCATCTTCATCTTCATCCATATAAAATTTATCGGCGGCATAAAGCATATTAACCGACAGTTTGTGTTTATCATCTAAAGAATAGCCAACTTTCATATAAATGTCGTAGTATGTTGGTTTGGGAATATTTTCATCCTTCAGTAAATTAAGTATGAAATCAAGATATCCTCTCCGAGCTGAAAAAATATAGTTTCCTTGACCATCAGCAAAACTGCCCTTGGTCATTAATCGGGCATTCATCATACTGATACTTGCCGAAAGTGTGCTTTTGTCGATTGAAGGAGCAATACTTTCCATCTTAAATACTCCGCTCATTTTATCGCCATACTCAGCCGAAAATCCTCCGGTTAAAACATCAGCTCCACCAATAACTGCGGCATCAACTATGCTAAGTGCACCATTATTAATATCTTTTATATGAAACGGCTCAATAAGTCTCATCCCATCAAGCGTAACGAGAATCTCATCGCGTTCACCACCCCTCATTCTAAAGGTTGATGAAAAATCATTTGATGCCAGACCCGGAATACGGGTTATCGCGCGGTAAACGTCCTCGCCAAATGACATGTTCTCAATTTCTTCTTTGCTCAGAGTTTGCTGGGCTATTGATTTCGATTTGAGAAATGAAAAAACGCCGGGCGTTACTGTTATTTCTGCGAGTGAGATCGACTCAGTTTCGAGCTCAACATTACGAGTAATTTCATCCATTGTTCCTAAATCGAGTCCGCTCTCAGCATGTGTTTTGTAACCGATAAAATTGTAGACCAACGTGTATTCTCTTCTTTCCAGATTTTCTATTTCATAATAACCATCTTCATCTGTAGCTGCGCCATATGGTAATCCTTTAACAATTACATTAACTCCGATAAGTGGCGAACCTGATTCTTTATCCGTAACACGACCGCGAAGCTGAAGTCTGTTTTTTTGTTTAGTGATTATAACTTGTGAATCAGCAGTAATCGTAAGATCAGTGCTGGTCATTTCGCATAATTTTTTCAGAATTTCATGCGCACTTTGGCTTCTGAAATCACACTTAATTTTTTTATTGATTGGGATATTATTATCGCTAAAGTTAAACTTGACGCCTGTTTTTTTGGCTATATCCTTCAGAACATCATCAAATCTGGCTTTCTCAAATCTGACTGATATTATTTTTTTTAATCCTTCGGGAATATTTTCGTGTTGCATTCCATGGACAAAAACTGCATTTGACAAAATAATTAAAAACAATAGTGTTAGATAAAAATTAGACAGATGACACTTCATAGTATTTTCCCTGTTCTAGTATAATGTAATTACCTTACCTTGATAACTGACATCATACCCGGTAACTAAAGCCAGAAAATCAAAATTCTCCTTATGACTTTTGTTCCTGATATTAATTGTCAGCGTATCATTTTTTGCTGATTCATTTTTAAGAATCACGGTTACATCATACCATCTTTCAAGCTGGGAAATTACTTCTTGCAAAGGCGTATTTTCGAAATAGATTTCATTTTTCATCCATGCCAGATATTTGTTCACATCAACCCGGTATGGTTTTTCGGGATTTTCATCACCCGATATTGTACTTGATTCACCCTGCTTTAAGACAACTCCCTCATCTTCAATATTAGGATTTTTGAAATGTACTTTTCCTTCAGATACAGTAAGAATAACTTTTTTTGTTTCTTTCCAGCTTCGCACATTGAACTTCGTACCCAGAACTTTTATCTCACCCTGATTAGCCCTTACAACAAAAGGTTTTTTTGGATTTGACTCAACTTCAAAAAAAGCTTCGCCTTCAAGAATCACTTCCCTTTTATCATCCAGAAATTCTTCAGGATATTTTAACACACTTCCGGAATCCAAAGTTATTTTCGTACCGTCCGGCAAAACTATTGACTGACGGTTTCCCTTTCTCACAAATAATTCTTTAAACAAAATTTGTTGGTTACCTGAATTAAAGATGTCTGAAAATACTAAAAACGGTAAGAGGATTATCAATATTGCCGCGGCATAACGAATGAATACCTTATTAATCTTCCAATTACTCCTTTTATTCTTTTCAACTTTCGAAAACAATCCTGTTCTGTTAACGAATCTTTGCCATGCTTCTTCAGTGTCTTGATAAATAACATCCGCCGGTGTGTGTTTCCATACTTTTTCCAGTACTTCAAAAGTGCGTTTGTTTTCATCCGTTAACTCAAGCCAATTCCGGATTGATTTTTCTTCATCGGGACTACACCCGCCGGCAAGGAATCTCGTTAACATTTCAGAATTTATTTCGTTTTTCATGATGTCTCCGCTGATTTTTGAATCAGCTACCTCTAATACAATAAATAAGGTAAATACCCTTACAAGGGAAAAAATATTTTTATGAATATTATGATTTTGATCAATTGATCCAGCATCACCCGTAATTTTTTCAGAGCCCGGCTCATTTGGGTTTCTACTGTCTTCTGAGAAATATTCAGTATCTCCGAAATCTCTCTATATGTCAGCTTATCATTCTTGTTCATGAGAAAAATGAATCGACATTTCTCAGGGAGCTTATTTATAGCCCGGTTGATCGATTCAGACATTTCTTCATTTATTAATTTATCTTCCGGATCATCACCCTGAATGGTCACATCTTCGGGAATATTTTTGAAATATTTTTCGGAGAGTTTCAAATGATTCAGAGCGCGGTTTTTCGCAGCCGTATATAAATAACTTTTTAGATTTTTATTACTATCAATTGCCGCTCTGTTTTCCCACACATGAATAAAAACATCCTGCAAAATGTTTTCTGAGATTTGGACATCTTTGACAATTCTGTTTGTAAAATTTAAAAGAGGATTCCACAGGATTGTAAAAAATCTTTTAAAAGAAGCGACATCCCCCTTTTTAATTTCCTCAAGCAGGGACGCGGGTATCTGCGTGGTATCTATTTTTATTATTCTCATAACCCGTAAAATAATCTGAAGTACTTTCAGAGTTGCTGTATATAATTATAGTAACGGCGCAAATATAATTCATTTGATGACCCTGAACAATTTATCGCCGGCAGGTTAATGCATATTTATTCCACGAATAAAAAGTATATCAATTCACAATAACCGGGATTATATTTGAGCAATGATAAAAATAATTTTTCCTCAAAACAGAGGACAGTATGAAAACACAACTTGAATTATCGATTTACCCGGACAGAATTTCCGACAAAGAATTACACAAATCACTTGCCGCGAAAAAACTTAACCTTGCTGTTGAAGATATTTCTGCAATAATCCCGCGGCGCCGTTCAATCGATTCGCGTAAACAACCGATGTATAAAATTTTGTTTGATGTCTACACCGGCGAAAAACCTTCCCCAGATGAATTCAGAATTAATTATAAACCTGTAAAAAATTACAATCGGGCAATTGTCGTTGGTTTCGGTCCCGGCGGTATGTTTACAGCATTAAGATTAATAGAACTGGGAATAAAACCAATTATTTTTGAACGTGGAAAAAATGTTCGTGACAGGCGATTTGATTTGCGCGCACTTCAGCAAAATCACCTTGTTAATCCTGACTCGAATTATTGTTTCGGCGAAGGTGGAGCGGGCGCTTACAGTGACGGCAAATTATACACACGTTCGACCAAGCGCGGTGATGTGAATAGAATTCTCAGCATTCTCGTTCAGCATGGTGCTGATCCTGATATACTTATCGATTCGCACCCGCATATCGGTTCAAACAAACTTCCAAAAATTGTTCAGGCAATCAGAGAAACAATTCTGGAATACGGAGGCGAAATATTTTTTGAAAGCCGCGTAACCGACCTGCTAATTGAGAATAAAAAAATAAACGGTGTTGTTATCAACCATTCGCAGGAATATTTCGGAGATGCGGTAGTACTCGCGACTGGTCACAGCGCGCGTGATGTCTATTATCTTCTTCGCAAAAAAAATATAACGATGGAAGCCAAAGCTTTTGCTATGGGTGTAAGGATTGAACATCCTCAGCAATTGATAAACGAAATTCAGTATCATTCTAAAAATTATGACAGAAATCTTCCGGCGGCTAGTTATTCGCTGGCGTGCGATATTGGTAATCGCGGCGCGTATTCATTTTGTATGTGTCCGGGAGGAATTATCGTGCCCGCTGCAACAGCTCCCGGTGAACAGGTTGTTAACGGTATGTCAATTTCCCGAAGAGACTCAGCATTTGCAAACGCCGGATTTGTTGTGTCGGTAGATGAGAACGACTGGAAACAATATAAAAGCGCAAATGAATTCGCCGGACTAAAACTTCAAATGGAAGTAGAAAAACTTGCGTTCGAACTTGGTAACAAATCGCAAACAGCCCCGGCGCAGCGTGTAACGGATTTTATGGAAGGAAAATTATCTTCTTCACTGAATAAAAGTTCCTACATTCCCGGAATTATTTCTACGCCTATTCATGAAAAATTTCCAAAGTTTTTGGTGAAGGCATTGAGAAAAGCGCTTCTTGAGTTCGATAAAAAAATGAGAGGTTTTTATACGGAAGAAGCTCAGTTAATCGGTGCGGAAACAAGAACGAGTTCACCAATCAGAATATTACGTAACAAAGAAACACTTATGCATCCCGATGTTGAAGGATTATTTCCTTGCGGTGAAGGAGCCGGTTACGCGGGCGGAATCGTATCAGCAGCAATTGACGGAGAAAACTGTGCGAATGCAGCAGGTAATTATTTTCTACATTGAAAAAAATAAAAATCGTTTTGCCACGAAGCCTCAAACCTGCCTGCAGTAGGCAGGGACTCTAAGAAATAACTTTGTGGCTTTGTTTTTTAACTTTTGCAGTTTACTTTTTTTGACAAATGAGTTACTTTTATTTCAAAAAAGAGACGACATCTTTCCAATTGATGACATCTCTAACTGGGACAGAGATCTGATGAAAAAATCCATCTATGAATCATACCTTCAAAAGTTATTCAAAGAATTCAGCAAGGGCGACGCAACGGAAGTTTCTTATTATAAACACCTGGCTGATTTTATAATTGAATTTTCCGAAACGACACGAAAAAAGAAAATAGATGTAACTGTTATTCCAAAAAAAACTGAAGCGGGCAATCCTGATTTCAGATTATGGGATGGGAACCACAAGATAATCGGTTACATTGAAGCAAAGGATTTAGGAACTGATCTCGACCGAATTGAAGATACACCACAAATTGAAAGATATATTTCCACATTCCCTAATGTTATTTTAACAAACTTTACCGAGTTCCGTTTATACCGTGACGGCGAACTTATCGAGAAGGTATCGGTTGCGCGACCTTTTGTTATTAAAAAGCTTTCGTCTGTTCCCGTCGTTGAAAATGATAAAGAGTTTTTAAAACTGCTCGAAAGATTTCTGGATTTTTCACTTCCTAAAACATACACGGCAAAAACCCTTGCCGTTGAACTTGCCAAAAGAACAAAGTTTCTTAAGGATGAAATTGTAAGCGAAGAACTAAAACAGGGCACTAAATCAATTCATGGTTTTTACGATGCCTTTAAAGAGTTTTTAATTGCCGGAATAAATGAAGATGAATTTGCCGATCTTTA
This sequence comes from uncultured Melioribacteraceae bacterium, assembly GCA_964516545.1. Lineage (GTDB taxonomy): Bacteria > Bacteroidota > Ignavibacteria > Ignavibacteriales > Melioribacteraceae > JAHISV01. Next base: position 21,083 of record CAZEXO010000024.1, on the reverse strand, counting down.
TTCGCAGACAATTACCTACGGATTGTTTGCCGCACGCCTGCGAGCCGAAAACGGTTTTAACAGAAAGCTCGCTTATTCCTACATTCCGAAATCAATTGGCATTTTAAGGGATGTTTTTAAGTTTATTTCATTGGAAGATTTACCGCTTCAGATGGAAATTATTATTGATGACATTGCCGAGGTTCTTGCGGTAGCAGATGCTAAAAAAATTCTTGATCAGTATTACCACGAGGGAAAAGGAAGCGACCCGGTACTTCACTTCTACGAAACTTTCCTTTCTGTTTACGACCCGGCGACGCGCGAAAAGAGAGGAGTTTATTACACACCTGAACCCGTGGTATCATTTATTGTCCGCTCGCTTCATGAAATATTAAAAGAAAAATTTAACATAAGCGACGGGCTTGCCTCAAAAGATGTAACGCTGCTTGACCCCGCCGGCGGTACGCTTGGATTCCTTGCAAAAGCTATTGAGGTTGCCGTTAAAGAATTTGAAAGCAAATTTGGTAAGGGAGCAATAAAAACATTTCTTAAAGATCAGGTTTTGCAGAATTATTATTCCTTTGAATTGATGATGGCGCCTTACGCAATCGGTCACATGAAAATGTCATTCCTTTTGGATGAGCTTGGCTACAGGATGGAAGATGACGAGCGTGTTAAGTATTACTTAACCAACACGCTTGAGATGAAGGAACTTGAGGAAAGTAAATTCCCGGGCATGTCATCGCTGTCAACAGAAAGCCACGAGGCAGGTAAAGTTAAAAAACAGGTTCCGATAATCGTAGTATTAGGCAATCCACCTTATTCAATTAACTCATGCAATAAAGGTGAATGGATTTCTGAAGTGATTAAAGATTATTACCAGGTTGATGGAAAAGCACTTGGTGAAAAGAATCCTAAAGCACTACAAGATGACTATGTAAAGTTTATTCGCTTTTCGCAATGGAAGATAGATCAGGCAGGTGAAGGTGTTTTGGGATTTATTACTAACCACAGTTATTTAGATAACCCTACATTCAGAGGAATGCGCCAATCTTTGATGAACAGCTTTGATGAAATATATATTCTGGATCTTCACGGTAACAGTTTAAAGAAAGAAAAAGCGCCTGACGGAAGCAAGGATGAAAATGTTTTTGACATTATGCAGGGTGTTGCCATCTGCTTTATGATAAAATTTAAAAATAAGTTGTGAGAAATAAATGGACGAGAAAAAAGCGTTGTCCGTTTTTGAGACCTATAAAATCAGACGCATTTATGATAAAGAGAATGAGAAATGGTACTTCTCAGTTATCGATATTATTGCGGCATTAGTTGAGCAACCTGATTATCAAACCGCGAGAAAATATTGGAATAAGCTGAAAGAAAGACTAAACAAAGAAGGAAGTGAACTGGTGACAAATTGTCACCGGATGAAAATGTTGGCTCAGGATGATAAAATGAGAGAGACAGACACTGCCGATGTTGAAACAATTCTGCGTTTGGTTCAATCAGTACCAAGTAAAAAAGCCGAACCTATAAAGCTTTGGCTCGCTAAAGTTGGTTATGAAAGATTAGATGAAATGAACAATCCCGAAAAAGCGCTGAACCGTTCACGAGAGTATTGGCAAAAACACGGGAGAAGTGAAAAGTGGATTCAGCAGAGGATGATGGGGCAGGAAACACGTAATAAGCTTACTGATTATTGGAACGGGCATGGAATTAAAAAAGAGAACGAATTTGCTATTTTAACAAATATCATTCATAAAGAGTGGAGTGAATTAACTGTTAATCAACACAAAACATTAAAAGGATTGAAAACTCAAAACCTAAGCGACCATATGAGCGAAGCCGAACTAATATTTACTGCTCTTGCCGAACTTTCAACAAGGCAAATTGCTGAAACTGATAAAGCAGAAGGTTTTGAAGAAAATAAAATTCCGGCAAAAAAAGGAGGGAAAATTGCAAAAGATGCAAGAAAAGCCCTTGAACGAAAAACCGGTAAAAGTGTAATTACCAGCGGAAATTTTTTACCTACAGGCAAAACAAAAGAAACAATTAAAAGAAAATAATATGGCAAAAGTTTATCATTCCGAAATTTTCGGACTAAGAGAAAAAAAATACGATTGGCTGAATAAACATTTAATTACAAATGTGAAATGGAAAAGACTCAATCTTATGGGTGATTTCTATCTTTTTCTTCCGCAAGATAGTAGCAGCCGTAAAGAATATTTATCATACAAGCGAATTGACGAAATATTTGTTCTTAACTCTTCAGGTGTGAAAACTCACAGAGATGAATTTGTAATTGATTATTCTGGTGATGAATTGACTAGAAGATTTATGTTACTACGGAATAATAAGTCAGATGACGAAATAATAAAGAGGCAATTTAATCTGAAGGATAATAGAGATTGGAGTTTTTCAGTATCAAGAAAAATGTTAACCAGTGATGAAAAATGGAAAGATAAGATTATCTCAATACAATATAGACCCTTTGATTTCAGAAAAATATTTTATGCAGATTATATGATTGATTGGCCAAGATACGAAGTAATGAGAAATATGCTAGAGAAGAATATCTGCCTTACAATTGGAAGGCAGGGACAAGTTGTAGGCAAAACAACTTGGAATTTGTCATTTATTTCGGAAAGTATTATAGATACAAATCTCTACTATCGTGGAGGAGCAGTATCGTGTCCTCTTTATATTTATCCCGAAAAAAAGGAACATAAGACATCAAGTATTGCACAAATGATGATGTTTGAACCTGCTGTATCATATTCAACTCGTCAACCAAATATTTACCCGGAAATATTCGAAGACTTAAAGAAGAACTTTGAGAAAAAAGTTACTCCTGAAGAATTGTTTTATTATATCTATGCTGTTCTTTATAGTAATACTTATCGAACAAAATATGCTGAGTTTTTAAAGATAGACTTCCCGCGCATTCCATTTACGAAAAATTATAATTTTTTTAAACAACTTGGTAAACTTGGTGAGAGACTTGCTGAATTACATTTACTGAAGGGTAAGGAAATTGATAAGGTTATTTCCAAATACCCAACTATTGGTAGCGACATTGTAGAAAAGCTGAGATACGAAGACGAAAAAGTATGGATAAATAAAGAGCAATGTTTCAACAACGTAAAAGAAGAAGTTTGGAATTACCAGATAGGCGGGTACCAGGTTTGCGAAAAGTGGTTAAAAGACCGCAAGAGCAGAACTCTTACGGCAGAGGAAATAAAAACTTACTGCAAAATTGTAACAGCCCTCAGCAAAACTATTGAACTACAGAATGAAATAGATAAACTTTATCCAGA
>CAZEXO010000024.1:0-17777 GCA_964516545.1 uncultured Melioribacteraceae bacterium | reverse complement strand
GGTGGAAAAAAGATGACATCTTTCAAAAAGATGTCATCTTTTAGTACGCAAAAAGTTTTTAGTTTTTACTTTTTGAATAATTTCTGAATTGCTATTTGACTCGGACAAATTCCGGTAACCGCCGCAAAAACTAATCCTGCCGGTGGAATGTAAAGAAACCAATGAACATTTGAAAATCCGGTTAAAGCAATTCCGACAACAATTAAAATCGCAAAAACTACATACCATAAACGAACATGAACTGGCGCTTTCATTTTTCCTCCAAAGACTAGTTATCTAAAAGATAGCATCTTTCCGAAAGACGTTATCCATTTAATCAACCATTTTTAATCGCTTCCAATTCCTCCCATCGGGAATATAGCTGCTGAATTTTTTCTTTTATCAGACTTAATTCTTCATTCAGCTCTTTGGTTTTTGTTGCGTACTTTTCATAAAAATCCGGCGAGACAAAAATTGCTTCGATTCGTTCAGCTTCGGCTTCAGCTTTCATAATTTCTTCTTCAATTCCCTCAAGTTCTTTCTGTTCCTTCCAGGTTAATTTTCTTTTCTTAACTTCAGGTTTACCGTTAACACGTTTATCGTTTTCATTCTTAATATTTCCCTGTTCCTCGTCCATTTCTCTTGTTTCTTTAAGTCTACTTGTCTTTTTGTCAATATAATAATCATAATTTCCTTCACTGAAATAAACCTGACCGTTTCCTTCGAAGGCAAGTATTCCGTTGCAAACGCGATTAAGAAAATAGCGGTCATGACTGACAACAACAACACAACCTTCGAATGCAATTATTGCCTCCTCGAGAATTCGCAGAGTTGCTAAATCAAGATCGTTGGTTGGCTCATCAAGAAGAATAAAGTTACCGCCGCTCTTTAAAATTTTCGCGAGTGTTAATCTGCTTCGTTCTCCTCCGGATAATCTTCCGACTAATGTATTAATTCTATCATCGGTAAATAAAAATCTCCGCAAATACGTCCAGGTATTCATTTGTTGTTTTCCGAATTGGACATACTCGTTACCATCACTAATGGCTTTAAAAACCGTATCTTCATCATCAAGAAGTAAACGTGATTGATCGACATAATTAAATTCAGTTTTTTCACCTTTATCAATCTGCCCTGTTGTTGGCGCCAGGTCACCCATCAGCACGCGCAGTAAAGTAGTTTTACCAATTCCGTTTTTCCCGATTACTCCGATTTTTCGTCCCGGCTCGAAATTAAAAAACAGATGCTCAAAAAGTATTTTATCGCCGATTGATTTACTAACATTTTTCAGTTCAAGCACTTTATTTCCTAATCGTTCCGCTTCGGGTATAACCAATTCAACGTCAAGTTCTATTTCTTTTTTATCGCGGTCGGCTATTTCATAAAATGCATCAAGCCGGCTTTTTGCTTTTGTACGGCGCGCTCGTGGTCCGCGTCGTACCCATTCGAGTTCACGACGTAAAAAATTCTGTCGTTTATTTTCTTCGGCTTCTTCAATTGCCTGGCGTTGCGCTTTATTTTCAAGATAGTCAGTGTAATTTCCCTGATGCGAAACAAATTTTCCGAATGACAATTCAACGATTCTTGTCGCAATTCTGTCGAGAAAATATCTATCGTGTGTAACAAAAATGCACGTTCCCGAATAGTTCGCGAGAAAATTTTCAATCCATTCGATTGAATCTGTGTCGAGATGATTTGTCGGCTCGTCAAGAATTAATAAGTCGGGTTTTGAAATTAATGCGCGGCATAACGCAACGCGTCGTTTTTCACCGCCTGATAAATTGATGATACCCCGGTCGGACTCGGGTGCGTTTAATGCTTTCATTAATAGTTCGATACTTTTATCAATATTCCAGGCATCGAGTTCTTTTATTTTGTTTTCAAGAATATCTCTCTGTTTCGAATCGAATGGAAGATTTTCATATTTATTAACAAGCTCCAATAAATTCTGCGCGCCATCTTTAATGTTTTCATAAACAGTTTTAGATTCATCAAGAGTGAATTCCTGTGAAAGAAAACCTATTACGAGATCTTTCATTTTTGCAATGTCGCCCGAATCCGCTTCCATCAGTCCCGAAATTATTTTTAGAAAAGTTGATTTACCGGCGCCGTTCCTTCCGATAAGACCGATTCTGTCGCCTTCATGCACGCTTAGTGAAGCTTTATCTAAAATCACCTGTTCGCCGAAATGTACTTCAAGATCGGTTGCCGTGAGTATTGCCGTAGTAATATTATTTATCATACAGTCCAATTTCTTTTAACGCGATGCAAATATAAACAATATCATTCATTTGCTTATTGTCTTTTGCGAACGAAGTTTGTTATTTTTGATTTATTTGAAGAGAATAAAGAATGCTAAAAAGACAATCGCGGGAAAAATTATCTTTTCTTCCTACACCAATTCACTTTCTGAAAAATTTTTCCAAATACATGAATGGTCCGCGAATTTTCATGAAACGCGATGATCTTACCGGATTGGCCTTCGGAGGAAATAAAACTCGTAAGTTGGAATTTCTGCTCGGTGATGCGATAAAAAATGGGTGTGATACTTTGATTACCGGCGGTGCTGAACAATCAAATCATTGCAGACAAACCGCCGCGGCAGCGACAATGTGCGGATTAAAATGCGCGCTGATTCTCGGCGGTGAGGAACCGCAGAATATTTCAGGCAACCTTCTGCTTGACAAACTTTTTAATGCCGAGATTTTCTGGACGGGCAAATACCGAAAAGGAGAAAAAATCCCTGAAATAACCGAACAGTTAAAATCGCGGGGACAAAAACCTTACATCATTCCCTACGGCGGTTCGAACGCAATCGGCGCTCTTGGATTTGTTGATGCCGCGTGGGAGTTGAGAAATCAACTGCAAACGGGTAATCAGAATATCGATACGATAATTTTCGCAAGCAGTTCAGGCGGAACTCAAGCGGGACTAATTGTCGGGAATTACATGCTTGATAATCCTTACAAGTTGATTGGGATAGGAATCGATAAAGAAGAAATTGCTGAAGGATGTTTTGAGGAAAATGTTTTGAAACTCGCTCGCCAATGTGCTGATCTGTTGAATATAAATGATGGAAATCTTCCGGATAAAATTGAATTGAAAACAGATAATCTCGGAGAGGGTTACGGAGTTGTTAACGAAACTGATATCGAAGCGATAAAATTACTTGCTGAAACTGAGGGAATTATTCTCGACCCTGTTTACACCGGACGCGCGATGGCGGGACTCATTGACATAATAAGAAAAGGTAAATTAGATAAAGACCAGAATATTCTTTTTTGGCACACGGGTGGAACACCTACAATATTTACTCACGGACGAGAGTTAATTTCCAACTAATTTTTTCCTCTGTGTTACTCAGTGTAATTGCTTTGATAAGTTACACGGAGTACGACGGAGGTTCTTTAGAATACCTGCCACTCCAAAATTCCCGCGCCGTTATTCTCCTGAAGTTTTGCCGTTATTCTTAATCCGGTTGTATGAACTGGTTTATGATTAATCACATTATACTTATCAATATCAAGCGTGTACTCGTCTTGTGTTTCAATAGGCAGCCAGCTGCCCGATTCATCTTTGTATTCAAGTTTCCAGTTTTCCGGAAGTCTGAAATTGCTATCATAATGGTCATGCACCAGCCAATAAACTTTCGTCTCAGAAACCGTGACAGGTTTCTTAAACGAATATTCAATCCACTCCTCACTTCCTTTTTTTGTCCACCAATAGAAAAAATATTTCGATTTATCCTTCGAGTTCACGGGCTCAAATCCGTCGTTTGGTCCATAACCTCCTACTCCGCTCGAAGCTTTAATTTCAGCATCTGAAGCAAGGGATTTTGTTCGGGCAGTTAATCCGTTTTTATTAAACGGAAACCAGACAAGCATTTCACCCTGACCACGGTTATTCCACGCATAATAAGGAACTGCCGTAAAATTAATTTCTTCGGGAGATGTTCCGTTTATCTTCAAGGCTTTTCCGTTTATAACATTCACACCGTTCAGCAAATTATTGTCAAAATTATAAGACAGGGAATTCTCCTCCGGGAAAATCATATTCAAAACAGAACCATTATTATCAATCCCTTCAGCGCAATAAATTATCGGGCCAATCTGCAAAGCCGATTTATTCTTATTTTCGTAAACATTTTCGTTTGCAGTAATTCTTCTTACACTAAAAGGAATATCTAAACTAATTTCATCTCCACGTTGCCATTCACGTTCAAGAATTGCATAACCCGAAACAATTATATAACTGACGGGTTCACCGTTAATTTTTATCGAAAGCGGAGAAATATTTTTATCTGCGAATTCATAAAGATCACCAGGAAGCGGAGCATCACCAAGCCAACCGGGAATTCTGATTTTCAGATTGAAGCTTTCAGCTATTTCCGGTTCTACAATTATTTTCACATTACCTTGCCAGGGATAATTTGTTTCCTGCGTTAATTTTATTTTTTGATTTGATAAAAAAATCTCACTCACACTTCCGATAAAAAGATTCACATAAATATCTTTATCCTTCACAGCATAAACATAACCAGGAACAGATGCCATAAATCTTGTAACGTTTGAAGGACAACAAGCGCATCCAAACCATTTTTCACGTTTATGAATTCCTTCCGACTCCAGCGGGTTATCATAAAAAAACCGATCACCGCTTAACGAAATTCCCGACAATACATTATTATAAAGTACCCGCTCGAGCACATCAATATATTTTGATTCACCAAACAACAGAAACATTCTGTGATTCCAGTACACATTTGAAATTGCCGCGCATGTTTCACAGTAGGCGCTCATGTTGGGCAATTCATAATTTTCCCCGAAACCTTCACCCCACTCGCGAGCGCCTATTCCTCCGGTGATATATAGTTTTTTATTTGTAACATTTTCCCAAACCCGATTCAATGTATTAATGTAGGCATCATTGTTGGTTAGAGCCGCAACATCCGTAATGCCGGAATAAAAATATCCGAATCTTACAGCATGACCAACCGCTTCATCCTGTTCGATAACAGATTTATGATCCTGGCTGTACTGGTTTAATTTTCTTCCGTCAGAACCTCGACCCGCTTCTTCAATAAAATAATTGGCGAGCTCAAGATATTTTTTTTCTCCGGTTACACGATAAAGTTTTACCAAACCCATCTCAATAATTGCATGCCCCGAAGGCTGATGAACCTGTCCTTCATTCGGACCAAAGTCTTTTGCAATCAGATCCGCGTTTTTGAGAGCTACATTCAGTAAACTTTTTTTACCGGTAGCTTTAAAATGAGCAACCGCGGCTTCGTAGAGATGTCCGCAATTATACAACTCATGTGAATTAACTTTTTCCCATCGTTTATCCCCCATCCATCTCCTGAGGTGTTCCGCCTTGTTTGTTCTCGCCGTATAAAGATAACCATCGTCTTCCTGTCCTGATTCAACAAGCGCGATCAGACTATCGAGATATTTATCAAGCTTTCTATCATACTTTACTGCAAGTGAATATGAGGCGCCTTCAATTACTTTATATACATCCGTATCATCAAAGGGGAAATCGCCTTTATGTTCGCCGGTAATTTTTCCCCCGGCAAGTGCAAAGTTGTCAATACGTCCGGTTGTTTCGCATTGATAAAACGCGCCTGGAATTGATACCATTCTGTTCTTTTCAATTCTTGGTTGCCAGAAATTATCGTTTATTTTTACGGCAGTAAAATCAACCGGTTGAACTGGATAATCTTTGTGTAAATCTGAGAATCCCAAAAGAGTGAAAGACAAAAAAATAATCAACAAATATTTTCCGCCACGCATATTTTCCCCTGGTGAATATTGTAATCATTAATGATAATCTTTATTTCAAGATAAGATAAACCTCATTAAAAAACGAGAGTGGAAGGATCAAACAATAAAGCCCGACTTAATTAAGAAGATCGGGCTCATAAAATAAGATAACAAATTATCTTTCACATATTAGTCGATGCCGGAAAGAATTTTTATGTACTGATGTCTGTTCCAGTACTTTTGCGATTTTAATTTTTCCTGGTTAAGTCTTCCGCGAAATAAATCAAGATCCTCGAAACCATGTTCATCAAGCCAGCTATGCATTGAGTTTAATAAAGTACTGATATAACTTATTCCGTTTTCATAAAATATTGAAGTGACTTCCACAGCCTGAGCGCCGGCTAAAATCATTTTTAAAACATCCTCACCTGTTTTTATACCCGAAGATCCGACAAGATCACATTTTATTCTGTTTGAAAGAAGCGCAATCCATCTGAGCGCAGAACTTATTTCCACAGGGCTGCTGAATCGCTCTCCTGCAACAAAATCATAATTCTCGAGATCGATATCAACTTTATAAAACCTGTTGAACATGATAACGCCTTTAACTCCTACAAATGAAAGACGCTGAACAAAATTGGCAATCGCAGAATAATAAGGTCCGATTTTAACACTAACCGGAATATTTGTATTTGCTATCACTGATTTAACAATATTGACTTGTTCATCCTCAATTTCCTGAGCGGTTGTTTTAAGTGAATCGTTGAAATAGGATAAATTTATTTCAACAGCATCGGCTCCGGCTGTTTCAATTCTTTTGGCAAAATCGATCCATGTTTCCGGTTTATAACAATTGATGCTTGCAATAACAGGCAGATCGACATCTCTTTTCGCTTCTTTAATAAGATCAATGTACGCCTGAACTTTGTATTCATAATTCATATCGTGAACAAGATCGTGGGCCTCAGTGTGAATATCCGCTTGCTGTGATGAATCTTCAAGTTGATCTGATTCTTTTCTAATCCCCAGCTCGAATAAGGTTTTGAGAACAACCGCACCGGCGCCTGCAGCTTGTATTTTTTGAATTCCGCCTAAGTTCTTACTTAATCCTGAACTTCCCACAATAATGGGATTCTTCAATTCAAGTCCAAGATATTTTGTAGTCAGGTTCGCCATATTTCCTCCCGAAAATTGATAACCAATAAGAATATTTAACTAACAATATTTTCCGGTAAAATTGTTCAGTAAAATCTGACATTTCTTTTCAAAGAGCAATTGAAAATGTATCAGAAAATTTTATCTACACTCTCCAACGATCCCCGGCAAAACTATATTTTTACTTTCCGAATATACCTCCGGCCACAAAAATATATTTCATTTTCAGTTGATTATTTTTTTACAACTGGAAAACCGACAATCTTCTCCAAATGCTTTTCATTCTAAGGTGTAAAAACGAAAGAACCATTTTCATTTACCCGATTTGAATACTAACGAATTCCCGCTACACAATAAAACAAATCCTATGAGATTCGGGAACTAAACAGAAGAATAAATACTTTCGATTATGGAAAATATTCAAGGATAAACCTAAAAGAGGAAAAAATGTCACTTATCGAATGGAAAGATTCTCTAAGCGTAAAAGTAATGGATATAGATAATCAGCACCGTGAGCTGATCCGCATCCTGAACGAACTGCATGAAGCAATGAAAACCGGCAAAGCGAAAAATGTATTGAATGATATTCTCAATCGGTTAATCGGTTATACAAAAAGTCATTTCAAAACCGAAGAAAGACTTTTTATACTTCACAAATATCCCCAGGCTGAAGAACATTTAGCCGAACATGATAATTTTGTAAATAAGGTTGCAGAGTTCAAGAAGAAATTTGATAGTGGAAATGTCAGTCTCTCCATTGAGGTTATCAAATTTTTATCATCCTGGGTTGAAAATCATATTACCGGTACTGATAAAAAATATACAGAGTTCTTTAATTCAAAAGGGATAAAATGATTGCCCGGAACTCTATCTTTATGAAAACGGGAATAGTGAAACTGTTGAAATAGTAATGAGCAGAATAACTTAGATATGTTTCATTTTTCCCTTAGAAAGGATTGAAGAGAAACCATAACCGAATAATTTCTTTACTGTGTTATTTTGTGATTAAAATTTTTCTTAAGCGGCTGAAAGAATGAAATAAAATTTACTCCCCTTGCCGGATGTACTTTCCACGCCGACCTCGCCGTTAAGTTTTTCAATAATTGTCCTGGAGATAGAAAGTCCGAGCCCGTGCCCTTCAGCCCGAACTACCTGCAAACGAGTGAATGGCACAAATAAATTTTTTTGTTTTTCGGCGCTGATTCCGGCGCCGTTATCCTTAACCCAGAACAATATTTTTTTATCAGGCAATTCGTCAAAGCCTATTTCAACAAAAGGAGGATGTCCGCCAAATTTTATCGCGTTTCCAATAAAATTTATCCATACTTCCTCAATCCATGGAGCGTATCCGAGAACCTCCGGCATATCCTTTACCAGGATTAATTCAGCATTATTACGCGCAAGCATATCTTCTATTCTGATCTGTACTTCTTTCAATATGTCGTTCATGTTTATTTTTTCAGTCTGTATATTTTCTTTATTTACTTCCGAGAGAAGTAAGAGTTCTTTAATGATATTCTGTATTCTGAAACCTGAATTACGAATGCATCTGACTACTTCTATAATCTGATCCTGCGAAAGATTTTCATACTCTTTAAAAAGTATATCATTGAAGCCAAGTAAAGTACCCAGTGGATTTTTTAAGTCATGAGCAACGGTATGAGCAAAAGAATCCAGTTCATCATTTTTTAATTCCAATTCTGTTTCAGTTGTTTTTAGTCTTTCCAGTAATTTCGTCTTTTCGGTTATGTCGTATAAGTAGCAAATAATCTGATCGGAAGAGTTATCATGTTTTTCAAAACTAATTTCTACGGGTATCAATTTCCCTGATTTTGTTTGAATAATTATTTCAGACTTATCCATTTTATTCAGATTCATTTTCATCAACCAATCATCGGAATAATCACTTAAATATTCAGTTGACAAAAATTTCCTGAAATTTTCTCCCGACAGTTCCTTGCTGCTGTATCCGCTTACAATCTGAAATGTATCATTTGTGTAGAGTATGTTACCTTGATTATCAATAAGGCTGATCATAACCGGTGCATGGTTGATAATGTTCTTGTAAGCTATTTCTTTTTTCTTTGATGGATTACTTTCCATTTGAATTCCGAAATTATTAGTTATTCAAATCTGCCGATTATTGTTAAGTTCTGGTGGTTACAAATATCTTTTGCTTCAGCAAAAAAGAGATATTCAATTCTGTTCATATAGTATTCGGTGATTTTGCCTCTCACAATTTTCAGAGTACTGTTCATAAAATGATTCTGTTCAGTGAATCCTTCCCCGAGAACTGCGACAGCCGCGGGCAGCCATCGCTCAGGAAACTCACCTTCAAACTCACCGCCTTTTTTGAATTTATTAATTTCATCCTGTAATAAATTGAGGATAGCTTTTTGTCCTTCAGTCTCACGCAGGGAATGATTATTATTTTTAGCCCATCTCATCAAGGATTCTTTATTCGGAACTAACAGCGCAACAGTGTATGGCGATTGATTATTGTATAACATCAATTGGTCTATGTAAGGTGAGATATTACAAATCGCCTCTTCAATTCCTTCGGGGCTATATTTCTCACCGTCACTGCTGATCAACAGACTTTTAAAACGACCGAGTACATATAAAAATCCGTCTTCATCAATATAACCCATGTCGCCTGTATGAAGCCACCCGTTTCGCAAAGCATCTTTGGTTGCTTCTTCATTCCGCCAGTAACCAGCCATAACATTTTCGCCCTTACAAACAATCTCCCCTTTTATACCAAGAGGAAGCTCATTCCCTTTTTCATCACAAATTTTTACTTCAAGGTTCGGAACAATTTTTCCCGACGAGCCCATTTTATGGGTCTTCGGAACATTTGAAGAAATTATCGGAGCCGCTTCAGAAAGACCATAACCCTGGAACATGGGAATTCCAATTGCGTAAAAAAATCTTTGCAGCTCAATATCGAGTAATGCACCGCCGCCGATAAAAAATTCAAGCCTGCCTCCGAAACCCTCTCTAATTTTTGAAAATAAAATCTTATCAAATAACATCAGCATCGGTTTCTTAAGTTTCTTAAGTCCTTTGCCTTTATCCCAGCCTATTCCATTATAATCGTTGGCCATTTCAAGTGCTTTGTTGAATAACTTCCAGATTTTTTCACCTTTTGCGCGGATCCCGCTTTCGATATTTTTTCTGAAATTTTTTGCTAATGCCGGTACACTTAATAAAAACGTCGGTTTTACTTCCTTAATATTAAGGGGAATATTTTTAAGCGTTTCAAGAGGAGTTTTTCCAACCTGAACCGAGGCCATGCTCGCACCGTTGTTAATTAAAGTATAAATTCCCGCGGTGTGAGCGAATGAATGATCCCAGGGAAGAATTAAAAGTGAACAGTACGATTCCGGAATCGGCAGAATGCTGCTTGCCTGTTCTACGTTTGCCGTGTAATTTCGATGCGTTAAAATTATTCCTTTTGGATCAGCGGTTGTTCCGGATGTGTAACAAATATTGGCAAAATCATTTTCTTTTATCGATTGCCAGATTTCGTTGAATTTTTCTCTGTTATAAGTCAACCATTCGCGTCCTAGTCGTGCAACTTCAGCGGCGTAAATTTCGTCGGAATCATATTTTTCAACCTGATCGAGTACAATTATTTTTTCAAGCTCAGGCAGATCACCTTTAACCTGTCTCACTTTCGATAATTGATTCCTGGAAGTAATCACAATTTTACATCCTGAATGAGCGAGTCTGAACTTCAGATCCGACAATTCATCCACCTTGATTGAAATCGGAACATTCACAGCGCCTGTGTAAAGAATCGCCAATTCACTCATCACCCAGTCATTTCGCCCTTCTGAAATAAGCGCAAGTCTGTCTCCTTTTTTTATCCCTAAAGAAATTAATCCGGCGGCAAAATTGTGAACAAGAGTTTTCATTTCTGAGTAAGTAGTTCCCTCATAAACATTCCCGGTTTTCTCTTTCATCAAAACATTATCAGAATACCTTGATACGCTCTTTTCAAACATTCGCGGGATAGTGCGTTCAGACATTTTCAGCTCCGTATATAAAAATTCTGAAAAAGTTGTGAAGATGCTTTATTTTTTTTCTCTTACTTTTATACATTTTTGGATTATTACCTCAACGGTTCGGGAATTTTTTCATTGATTAATTGTTTGATCGCCGTGAAATCCGAATCAATGTTGTTTGTTAATTTAACAGCCGAAGAAAATAATTCTTTATCGTGATAATTTTCGTCGGTATACAAAAGAATTATCTCCGTGAGTTTTTCAATATCAAGACTTTTTATTTTTTCGAGTACTTTTCTTTCGTTAAGGATGGGTGTATTTTCAACCAGAAAAACAAACGCGGGTTTATTTTCCAGATAGAGTGAGAGACATTCAGCGCCTGAATTACCCGTGTATATTTCGCAATAAGCCTCAAGCGATGATTTTAATTTTTCTATAAGCGCTAGAGGTTTATTATAAAATACTATACGATTGTTACCGTGACCTTCTCCAGATGAATAATTTTTTCTCATTCTTTCGGATAAAAGCGAATTATATTTTGCCAAAATGCCGGACAACCTGGCATTCAATTCGTCAAAGCGGTCGGACTTAAGAATGTAATCAGATACTCCGAGTTTAAGAATCTGATCCACGGTTTCAGGGTCATTGGAAGAGGTCATCATTACGACAATAATATTTTTTGTGGTGCGGTCGTTACGCACGACATCAAGAAATTCAACTCCGTCCATAATCGGCAAATGAATATCAAGAAACACGATCACGGGTTTTTCTTTGTGGAGTACCGTTAATGCTTCTACACCGTTCGATGCTTCAACAACCTGAAGATCCAGGTTTTTCTCAAGTAGTCTTCTAAAAAGAAATCTAAGTTTCGGATCATCTTCAACAAGCAGGGCTTTAATTTTCATTATAATTTCAAATTTTTTGCGAATTCAATATTAATATGCAAACCCAGATTCAAGATATAAAATTCAAGTAATCTTGTCTACGGGAAAATTTAAATTATAAAAGAGGGATGTGAAAATGGAACGCCTAAATCAGTAGTATAATTTCATATAATTTCACCCTGCACGGCTCTGAGAACTCTGCTATTCTCGGGTTTTCCTGGTCGGGAAATGAAAACACAAAATTAGATTTATGTCCAATTGGGATGAATTAGCACCCTCGTAAATTCGGGCATACGCTTTGTGAATTATGAAAACTATTAGTTTATAATTTCATGATAACGCTGATTTATAACTTTCAATCCGACTGCTGCCTGCAACCACGGGCAGTCAGCAGGTTAAAATCACAATAAAAAATTCACACGAGAGATTCTTTTGATCGCCTGATAGTCGTTACAAAAAAACCGAAAGTTGTAACGATTACTCCCAGCCAAACGAGCCCGATAAAAGGTTTTATACTTGCTTCTACTGTGAGTACCTCATTAGAAACAGACTTCAACTCACCTGAACTCAATGTAGAAACAGTAACTTCAATTTTACCGGATGCATCAAGACTTGTTAACTGCAAACGTAAATCTGCCTCAGCAATTTCAACGTTGGTGAACGAACGTTCGCCCTTTGAATTCACCATCTGGATTTCAACCTCTTTTTCAGTTCCGTTAAAACCCACTTTAATGACCGCACCGATTGAAAAATCAGACCCTGCCATCATTGCCGTCATAGCTTCCTGAGGAAAATTAAATTTCGAAAAAGTTATTTTTTTTCCTTCAAATGCATAATCCTCGCCCATCGATAAGCTGATTTTTTGTCCACTTGTCGAGCCTACCCCTTCAGAATAACTAACAGGCGCTATATAAAAATCCTTAGTTAAACTGCTGAGAATGTCAGGTTCGCGCATCAAACTATTATTAAACTCAGCAACATACATAACCGGTGAAACGATGTCTGCTTTCTCGCCCTCGCCAACAGCAATATTAAATTTGTATTTCGAACCGTTTTCGAAAGGTGTTATGTCGATAAATTTCACCGTGTGCCCCAGCACCTCTGTTGGTTCTCCCTTGATGAGATTTACTCTTTTATCCTGAGTGTAACCGCCGGTGGCAATCACGCCAAGTAAAAACAAAGCAATTCCGATGTGTGAAATGTAAGCCCCGGCTTTGAGTCTTTTTCCTTTGATAACACGGTAAACAATTTCACTGTTTACTACCAGAGCAAATACAGAACTTACCGTGAGAATAACCAGCATCAATTCATATATACTTCCAAGAAAAATAATCAGTAATGATAAAACAAAAGTCGCTACCACTGATTTTCGTGATTGTTTCCATAAACCGGTTCCGTCGTTTATTTTCCATTTCATTAGAAGACTAAGTCCGTTTAACAATCCGATTATTACCGCAATCGGTAGGTTCAGTTCATTGTAAAATTTCAGTTCAACCGTCGTACCGAATATCGGCGCTGATGTTCCGGCAAGAATAATTATCGCTGATGCGATTAATGCGATTGAACCGGTAAACAATGCCAATTCTCGAGATAAGAGGTTTTCGTTGCTTTCGGTAATTTCTTCAAGACTTTTCCACCTGTAAATAATTCCGGCAATTCCTAGTAGTGTAAACGTTCCGATAAATAATATCAGGAAAAGAAAAACAACAGCTCCGGGCGCGACGAATGAATGCACTGACGAATCGCCGAGGATTCCGCTTCTTGTTAAAAATGTGCTGTAAAGAACAAGAAGATAAGTGGCAATACTTAAGATGAGATTTATTTTAAGAAATCTTCCGGGATGATTTTCAGTTTGAGTTTTCTTTTGAACAAGCATTGTGTGGATTGCGGCGACGCCAATTATCCAGGGAACCAAACTGGAATTTTCAACAGGATCCCAGCCCCAATAACCACCCCACCCAAGAACTCCATAAGCCCAGTAACCGCCAAGCATTATTGCTAATCCCAGAACCATCATCGAAGAAACCAACCAGGGAAGCGCCTGTTTTACCCAATCTTTATAATCATTTTTCAGCAATGCGGCGAAGGCAAATGCAAAAGGAATTGCCGACATGGCGAATCCGACAAAAAGTATCGGCGGATGAATCTGCATCCAGAAATTTTGTAATAACGGATTTAATCCTTTTCCCTGAATAATAAAATCACTTATGGCGATTCCGTTAGCTTTCAGGAGACCTACTAAATCAGAGCTGATTTTTATGTATTGTTCGTTCGTTCCCGGATCCTGAAAAACATAATTACTCAGGAATGGCAAGGAGAAAAATGCCGAGTTGATATACTTTGCCTGAACAAAAGTTTCCTCCGTCCAGATGTAGTTGAACGGACTTTTTAATGCCGGGTTAACCATTACCAGAAGGAATGCAGCGCTCATGGTAAAAATCATCATCACGCGATACTCAAGTTCTCCGCGTTTGGAAGTGTAATCCTGAAGTATCAGACCGACAATAACAGTAAAGAAAAGCCATAACATAAAACTTCCTTCTTGTCCGGCGTAAAATGTTGACAATAACAAACCGGTCGGTAATCCGCTTCCACTGTAATTAAAAACATATTTCAGCTCATATTGATGAGTAAGTATTGCATGAAGAAGCAAAGCGCTGGCGGCAATAACCAATACAGCCATAGCATGATATCCGACACGGGCATATCTTAATGTATTTTGATAACCTTTATAGGTCAGATAATACATAACAACAGAGAAAACACCAGCAGCAAGCGCCAATGTTATCAAAATATTTCCAATCATCTATTTCTCCCGATTACTTTTATGAATTGCTCCCTTCTTCAAATTGTGTTTCATATTTTGAAGGGCATTTGGTGAGAATCTCAGAAGCCTGAAAGACGCCGTTTACATATTTTCCTGTAACGACAACACTTGTGCTTGACTCGAAGTTATTGGGAATCGCGCCATTATAGATTACTTTTATTTCCACCCCACGGTTATCTTCCATATAAAAAGTGAAAAGGTTTCGTTCATTATCTATCTGGTAATTTTTTTCTTTTACCCAGGCGCCGGTTGCTTTTATAGTTTTATCGGAATTGATAATCCGCGTGAAATCATTTTCATATTTTATGTTTGTCTGAGTGAATAAATAAACCATAATTCCCAGAAAAATAATTATGATAAAACCGCCGAATATATATTTGTTTTTCATTTATTCTTTCTCCTTGAGCTCCTTCTGGATCGATTTTAACCTCTTGTCAGTATTCCAGACAAAAAGAAAAATTCCTGCCCAGACTATTAAAGTAATTGCCAGAACAATGTAAATTGAATTTTGTGATAAAAAATTAAATAAACTTCCCACACCAACCTCAGATTAATTTCTTCGCAATTTTCTCTTTAATAATAATTGATTTATAACTTACACTCCACATCCACCAATAAAGAATAGTGAACGCGATTAATGATAAATAGAATACCATCTGCATATTAGAATTCATTTTGAAATCAACAACCGGGCCTGAGGTAGTATCATCGGCGGAACCGGGATGAAGTCCGGTCATTATCCGAGGCATAATAAAAATAAAAAAAGGTACAGTTAAAAAAGCGATGATTGAATAAACCGCGGATAGTCTTGCTCGTTTATCTTCGTTTTCAACGGCTGATCTCAAAGCAAAAAGAGAGCCGTAAATTAATAATAAAATGAAAATGCTGGTTTCTCTGGGATCCCAGTGCCAGAAAGCGCCCCAGGAAAATTTTGCCCAAACCGAACCTGTGACAGTCGCCAGGATGCTGAATATCAGTCCAAGTTGCAACGCGGCGTTTGATTTCGCATCGTTGTCAAGGTTTTGTGTCCGCAGATATTGAATCCCAAAATACATTGCCATCAAAAAAGCTACAACAGCAAGCCACGCAGTTGGTACATGAAAGAAGATAATTTTAGCTTTTTCCTCAAGACCGGGAATCAGGGGAAATTCATACCAAGCTTCGGGCACCTGAACTATGGGGAAGGTTATTCCGGCTATTATCACAAATGACATTAATACGAATAGAAAAAGTTTCCAGATCATTTAGAATAATCCTAAGTCATTACTAAAATTATGATATGCAACAGTATTACTAAACCAACGAATGCCAATTTAAAGTTCTTTTTCCAGATTTCAAATAGGATTCGGCGTCGTTTTTATTCTTATTTCCACTAAACAAGAGTAAACAATTATGTTTTGTTGACGAACAGATAAAAACATCTTCAAAAGAATTTCGTCTAACTCGCCGGTTTTATATTATTTTTTAGAATTATTAGTTATTTTTTCAAAAATATTTTTCTGTACATATGGCAAAAGATAATCCGTTAAAAAAAATTTACGACCTTTACATGAGCGATCTCAGTTTCGATGAGATCGAAAAGGTTATTAAAAAAGAATCAGCCGAAGTTTACCAGTTTTTTGCTCATGAAATTCCTAAAGATCATCATTCAAAAAACAAATTACTCCGCGCCCTCGTTTTTATCAGAAATCTTTTTAATGCATTTATTCTCAAACTGAAGCCTGGTCGAAGAGTTTTTTATATTATTTCAATTCTTCTATTTATTCTCGGTTTGATCAGAAACATGGATGGCGAGATAATTCTCTCCTTTATAATCATGAATTTACTTCTCGCCTTCGAGCTGGCTGACAAACTTACTGCAAAAGACGAACTTGATCTTGCCCGGAAAATTCAAGCAGACCTTATCCCGAAAGACCCGCCGGAAAATGAATTTTATGAAATCGCGGCTTATTATGAATCAGCCCGCGAAGTAGGCGGCGATTATTTTGATTTTGTGATTAAGGATAATGGAAAACCAACTACATATTTTGTAATTGGTGATATTTCAGGAAAAGGCACTCCCGCTGCTCTTTATATGATAAGAGTTCAGGCAATTCTTCAAATGTTGATATTGAACTTTTCCACCGTGAAAGAAATTCTGATTGATCTCAAAACGTACTTCTCACAAAAACTTCGTAAAGAATATTTTCTGACCATTATTCTCGGAGAGATTAACTCTGATGGAAAAATTTCTTTTTGCAGTGCAGGACATAATCCTATTCTCTATTACCGTAAAAAAGAGAATAACTTCGAAATGATTAACCCAAAGGGAATTGCCATCGGGTTCAATGACCGTGGCATTTTTGAGAAAACACTTGAAGAAATTGAGCTCCAATCGGAAACCGGCGACATTGTTTTCTTTTATACAGACGGCGTTAATGAGTTGATGAATGAACACAGAATCCAATACGGACTTGAATACGTGAAAAGAATTATTCAACAAAATTCTGAAAAACCTGTGAATGAACTGAAGGAAAAAATTATTCAGTCAATGACTTACTTCCGCGGACCAATCTACAAGAGTGATGATCTTACCTTCATTCTGCTAAAGAAGAAGTAATCAGTAAATAACATATTCAGCGCCTTCCGGTCTGATTTCATCGTGCATTCTTTTAAGAGATTCAAATGCCGCTTCATTTCCACGCTGCGATGCCTTGCGATAGTATTCTATCGCTAAAGCTTTGTTGATGGTTGTTCCTTTTCCTTTTTCATAACAGTAAGCAATATAAGCTTGTCCCAACACAGACCCTTCATTTGCAGCCTGAAGTAAAATATCGAAATTGTTTTTTTGAATGGCGTAATTTTCTTCCCTGAAAATATTATCGAATGCAATTCTTACAAGAGCTTCCCTGCTGCCTAATTCGGCGGCTCTTCCCCAGTACTCAGCGGCTTTATTTCTGTCCTGTTCAACAAGCGAACCCGAGTGATAACATAATCCTGTTTCAACGAGAGCGACAACATATTTTTGTTCTCCGGCTTTCACCAGCAACTCGAATGCCTGTTGTTCACTGAGACGATAGTCAAATCCAAGCGCCACCAAAGCAGCCCAGGCAAACATCGCCTCAGGGTTGTTATTGTTGATTTCCGTCTCAAGTTTTTCAAACAAAGTTCTGCTCTTTAA
>CAZEXO010000023.1:0-29628 GCA_964516545.1 uncultured Melioribacteraceae bacterium | reverse complement strand
GTAGCGTAACACCTTCTTTTATAATTGTTTTTACACATAAAAAGAGACTTGACCTTATTATCAGGTAGTGCTTCTGGATAATAGTATAAGCCAATCAGACTCGGCAACTCAATGGAACGCTGTAATAAACAGCACAAACGTAATCGCGACAAAAAAATACAACGAAGATCTGACTTATGATGTAAGGTCTATAATTAACCAGGGAAATGTTGAAAAAATCACTATTGGTATACGCGCCCAAAATATAAGTAACCCCTGGGCGGCGGAAGATTTGGGAGCTTTCGGTTTTGTAGGTACTGTTCTTGAAGATGTGCTGGTTCATGCTTATGTAAGAAACAGTTTTACGGGCGGTAATATTAAGGCAGCGGTAAATAATAGTAATCCTCCAACAGTCAGCAGCCCTGCTAATATTTACGATTATACCAGAAAGACAGTATATGTCGGCGCTGTTGATAACCAGACAGTAAATAATATTGACTACATTTGGAATGGCTCAGATGATACTGAATCGCCATTAGAAAAAAGTAAGTGGATAGTAAATAATCATCTCAATGTATTTGCGAGAAACTTATCAAACTACATGAACACAAATTTTCAACTATCGACAACAGAGGCAAGTTTTAATTATGTAGCTCAGATGAAACGGGTGTTTGATGTTACTTTTCAGAACAGCTTTAGCGGCGGCACAATAAAAGTAAAAAACGTAAACTACCCTTCTCCAAAAATTGGCGTTGATGTTGTGGAAGGAAATTTGATCAATGCCGAAGCTCTTTCATCCTATTATCATCCAACTGATTCCATTAAATATAGTTTTGAACGATGGTCGGATAATAGTACTTCTAGGAATAAAACATTTACAATAAATTCAGGGCAGACGATAACGGCATATTACAAAGGTTACGCTTACCCGAAAAATGTTCACTTCATAAATATTATTCCCGGTCAGCCTATTTGTCTTGATTGGGATGCCCATCCAAATGCAGGTGTTACACAATACAAAGTTTGGAGATACCCCAAATATGGCACTCCCGCTTGCATTTCCACACTCAGTAGCAGCGTAACCAGTTTCACAGATTATGATTATGTCTACTCAACCGGAAGTCCTGAGGCAACCATAATGTACTATTCGGTAACAGCATATTATTCACCCGACCAGACATGGGGTGACCAAGTATGGATTAATACAGCCGGTGAAGAATCGGACAGATCAATTTTAACAACTGAAAATACAGCCACTATTACTGAAGCCACTGAACAAGATATCACACCTGAATATAAATTGAGTAACAGCCCGAATCCTTTCAATCCGACAACACAAATTTTTTATTCCTTACCGGAAACAGAGCAGGTAACAATAAAAGTATTCAACATGCTCGGCAAAGAAGTAACGGAACTTGTTAATGCTGTTCAGAGGAAAGGCGAACACGTGGTCACGTTTAACGCTGATAATCTTTCAAGTGGTGTTTACATTTACACAATTCAAACGCCTCACTTCACGGCTTCGAAAAAGATGATTCTTTTGCGTTAAAACAACTGCTGATTTGGTTTGGGTCAAATAATTAAGCAGGTATTCCTGAACACCAATCGGGGAAAAAGTCTCCCCGATTTATAAGAAGCATCTGATATCACAAAATTAATTTTCCTGGTAGAAATACTTCACAAGATTATATTCGGTTTTAGTGTTCAGGTTAATGAACATACCTGTTTGATAACATTCAGATTTTTCAACAGGTACGAGATCATAATCTGATTGTGATAAAAGTAATTTCATACTGACATTGGGATTTTTTCCATAATTTCTCTTCGTCGGGATCGTTATCAGCGAATTGATTTTTTCGTAGCAATTTTTATCATAAACACCACACAGGTATTGTTTAAAATCCCCGATGACCGGAACCACAATATTTTTATCGCTGGGATAATTACATATTGTTTTTATTATTTCCGGACTGACAAGAGGGAGATCACAGGCTATGAAAAAATTTTTCCGCGTTTCGGTTTTTGTCAGGCAGGAATGAATTCCCCCCATGGGACCCATACTGCGATAAATATCAGGTATTTTCTCTGCGGGAATAAAATCATAAAGTCCCGGCTTATTTGTACTTATAAATATATTTTCAAAAAGCATCGAGAGTTTATTATAGACAACTTCAATCATACTTTTACCGTATAATTGAAGCAGCGCTTTATTTGTTTTCATTCTCGTACTTTCTCCCCCCGCAAGGATAAAAGCGGTAATGTTGGATATTTTTGTCACGTTCTACCCACTGATTATTTTTATTATTTGCGCCCGGAGTTTTTGAACGGCAAAACAAGTTCTCTTCCGAATGTACCGTTTGAACGTTTTGTCTGAACAAAAATGTGATTAATGAATCACAAAAAAAATCTATTGAAAATAATTCTTGGTAATCAAATGTGTCTCCAAACAAATTCATCAGGTCTGAGAATTTTATGATCGGGAATTCCTTTCATAAGAAACTCTTTCAACTGATCTTTCGAGTAAACAGCGCCATCATCAAGTTCGGCAAAAAATTCGTAAAAATATCCCTGGGTAATAAAAAAACTTCCCAGATCAAAATAATTACTTATCGTTGTCATTAGTGTCAATGTATCAGCCGAGTTCATTTTATCAATCATTTCTTTTTGCTTGCGGATGAGATTCCAGAAAACTTTTTTCTCGAGATAAAGAGCGTAATTAACTTCGCCGAGCGGAAACCCTTCTTTAAGTCTTTCTTTACCTACACTTTCAAAATATCGTTCAGCTTCGTCATTCGATGCGCCTGTATTCAGCCAGTCAACCATGTGTTCAAATACAGCAGTAACACGTCTCATTATTTCATCATCATGAAGCGGATGATATGTTTTTGTGAATTCGGCTTTTTTTACTTCATCTTTCCATTCCGAGGCGAGTGTTTTTTTATTTTCCTCAATTACTTTTATCATATCTGTAAAGTCCATTAGTCCTCCAAATATTTTATGGTGAAATTACTACTTTCACACAAACCAATCAATGTAATAATAAGCTTCATCTCTTTACATCTCTTGTCTTAAAATCAATATTCTCTTTAAGTTCAGCCCATAAAGATGAGAAACTCTTTGCAGCCGAAGTTGATTTCGAATATGCAGGAAGCGGCTCTCTTCTTAATCCCATTTTTTCAATTTCAACTTTGTAGGGAATTTTTGTTTTTAAGAGTTTTATTTCTTTTGAATTCAGACTCTCGATAATTTCCTTCTGAAGTGATTTGCGTTCTTCAACCATAGACAATAATAAAAAAAACGAAGATGTTTCGATTTTTTTCTTTATAAGGAATTTTTGAAGTTTCTTATACGCTTCGATCGAAAGAGGCGTCGGAATAACCGGTAAAATTATTGCATTACTCGCCTCTAGTATGTTTTCAGATAATAACGTGAGATTAGGAGGCGAATCAATGAAAATTATGTCATACTCATTTTTAAATTTGCTGAGAATTTTTTTCAACCTGTTGATATTTTTTTTACCTGAATCAAGTTTAAGATCAAGATTTCTGAAGGAGATTGACGCGGGAATAATATCAAGATTTTCATAATCGGAAGCTTTAATTGACTGAAAAAGTTTTTTACCGCCACGTAAAAAACTCCGCGAGTTAAATTTCTTTGCTGAACGTACCCGAAAATAAAATGACGCGGCTCCCTGAGGATCAAGATCAACCAGCAAAGTTCTAAACCCCTCATCGGCTGCATGGTAAGCAAGATTAACGCAGATCGTTGTTTTGCCCACTCCCCCTTTCATGTTGTATAAAGAAATAATTTTCACAGGCAAGCCCTTTATTTTCCGAATAATTTTGCTATGATTTTTCTGTTTTCTTCAGAATCGAACTGAGTAAACAGTTCCATGAATTCAGCTCTTACTTCGGTTCGTCGCCGATGAAGGGCGGTAATTAAACCTCCGATAACAAACGCCATTTGGTTATCAAGGTTTATTTCATCGCCGGCATCACTTAAATAATATTTCATTTTCTCCTGTTGGATAGAAAGGTCGTTGAAATCGCCAAGGTTATCCTGAATTATTTTAAGCTGCTTGATTAAAAAATCAACCTCATCCCCGGGGAAAAGCGATGAAAATAATTCAAGCAGATATCTGAGCTTTTTACCTTCCAGTCTTACTTCATGAAGTTCTTCATCTTTCGATTCGGCAGTAATTTGTCTTCCCTTTTTCAGAATATTCCTGTAACGCCTCGCGATAACTTTTTGGGAATATTGAAGAATCGGTTGATTTGCCTCCTCAGGTATTCCCGATTCAAAATCACCTTCAAGCAGAACATCAAGCTGAAGAATAGTGTTTTTATATTCTTCCGAGGTCAGATACCTTTTCAGTTTACGAAATTCTATCATTCGTTCGTTTTCAATTCTGTCAAAAAGAGGCTGTAATTTATTTCTCAACATATCAGGTAAATAGGATTCATATTTCGGCTTATTAAGCAGACTTACATCGTAATCCCTTAGCGCGTTAGTTTTTGATCCTATGCCTGAAAATATTGATTTCAGTTCGCCAAGAAGTGAGGGCGCGAGAATTTTTTTGAATTCACTTAAGATAACTTTTGCATTCCTCACAGATACTCTGTAATCATGCAGAAATTCAATATCAATATCATCGATAATTCCGTTTTCGCATTCGATTAAGACATCAACAAGTTTTATCAGAATCAGTCTTAATGCCTCAATTGTTGTAATTCTCGCATCGAGCATCAGTTTTATTTTTGAAGAATACTGACCCGGGACTCTGCCGAAATGTTTGTAGATAAATTCCAGATAATTTTCACTCTCAACGGCAAAGCCTTTTTCGAGAAGAGCTCTGGTCAATTCGATCAGCGTTTTGTTGTATCCTCTTAAAGGAATCATTCTCACTATGTTCAGAGTGAACTCGTTAGTTTCGTTGTTCGAAATTTTTATATAATCATGATATAATTTAACGACGGTTTTTTCATCCTCATTCAGGATTTTATAAACTTCAGTTTTCCTTTTACACCTGCAAATGTTCAGTAAAGCCCTGTATTGAATAATGTCCCTGATTTTTTCCTGCATCTGTTTTGCAAATGAATCGGCAAAGTATTGTTGTTTTATTTCATTCGATTTTACCGATAGAATTTTTTTATTATCGTTATAAGAATAAAGCGAATAATCTTTTCCCGAATGAACTAAGGCAAGGTTGCGTTCATATAGCCGCCAGTCGAATGTATCATAATAATATTCTATGATATTGGTTGTTGAACCATGTTCCGGTTTAAGTCCTTCCGGCAGGGCATTCATAAGTTCAGTTATTTTTTGTGTTTGTGATAAACTGTATAATAACTCGCTCATATAAAGGTTGTTCCAGTGTATCTAAAGAAATGCTTGTGAGAATTTATGCACTAAGATGTAAAAATAATTCGAGTAGTTCAAATTATCATTTTAAAAGATTACGGATTCCTCAAGCCAGAATTCGAACTTGTCGCCCTCGATAACGACAGGCATCCATCGAGATTTATACATGGCGTCAACAACCCGCTTAAGACATTCATCTGAATCGGTGGAATTTTTCAAAATTTTATGTTCGATTACTTTCCCGTCTTTCCCGATGTGTAAAGCCATCTTAATTTCTCCCTCGCAATCCGATAATTTCGGCACATAAGCATAACTTTTCCGGGGTTTGTAAGGAAGAGATGAAAACTGTATAACCTGCTCACCTGTATTAACCGGGTTCGATTCTTCGCCATCACCAAATTTAGTATCTGGCATATTATCCTTTATTTCAATATCAGGAAGTAGTTCCGAGTCATCGACTTCGAAAAACAGCGAGGGTAAAATCGGTTTTGGCGGCGGAGGCGGCGCGGGTTTTTGTTCTGTCTGGGGAATATCCATAGTTGTTATGAATGCTTCACCGTAATATAAAACAGAGTCATTATCCCGGGAAGGTTCAGGGTAAAACAAAAAAATAATAATTGTTAAGAAAAGACTGATAGAGATAGCAATCTCAAAATTTCTTATGTAGTGTATTTTATCCGGTCTGAATTTCATCTTTTTAAAGGAAAACCATGAGCCTTATATTATTGCCAATTTATCAATGACTGTACATTAGTTTCTTTCTGAGTAATATTATCCTTCACAACAACATTAATTAAATATTTGCCTGATTCATAATCAGAAAGATCAAGCTGAAGAAAAATCTGCGGATCGGTTTCAGGTGTTTGATAGTTTGATGTCAATTCGATCTTATCATCGCCACCAAGACCAATTAGTTCGAACAGCGAACCTATCAAGCCAAACAGGGACTGAAATTCCTCTTCTTCAAATCGCTCAACTTTTATTGTCTGAGTGAAATCGGTTAACCCGGTTTCGGATTTAGTCAGGTTATAAATCTCATAATAAATAAAAAATTCACTGTCCCGTGAAATAGTCTGACCGGGATTCGGAAGTATGGAATAATTTTTTCTGTTGATCGTAAATTTTTCCTCATCAATGTTTTTAATTTGCGAAGCTATTATTATATCACTTAATAAAAGCGTATCGGCAGCAAAATTTTTTATTCTATACCGTCCATGAAAAGACGCCACACTTTTATCCCTGTTCCTGAGTACTTCAAAAGCACAGTTTCCATATTGCGGAGCTATTGTCATCTGAAGCGAATTGACTATTAAACTTGTCGAATCATTGATAATTACTCTATCCTTAGTTCTCAACGAGTAAATAGTCTCTTTATTTTCAAACTGAGGTCGAAAATATTTGTTATAGAAAAAGAGCCCGGTTTTATGAGTTTCGGAATAATTATCCCTGTACGCAAGACTGTCAATAAAATTAAATCCATAGTTTACATAAACATCGGGGTTTCCTTCAGCGCCTTTAAGTTGAACGGCGTTATAAGGTAAATCCATTACCTTGCCTTTGAATTTCGGTTTATAGATTTCGGGTTTTGTGCTTACAAGGTTTCTTCCATTGAGAAAAGAATTATCACCATACCCCGGGAAAGAACGCCGCTGATGGGAATAAGGATCGTGAAATTTGTAATTACCCGTTGAATAATCATCGGTAAAAGCGAGTGCGATGTCGTCATAATACCAGACTTCGGACTTAACATTAACTCCGTCAAGATAATCATAATTGATGGTATTGAGATCATAATACGCGAAATCGCTCATCGTAAAACCGTTTCTGAATTTTTTCCGCATGGGAGGTTCGCCGAAACGAATCATCATTTCGCCCATGTCTGTTTGCCACCCGGCTATATTTCTGTGTGGAATAGAAAACCTGAAATTGGAATAACAAACCCGGGCGTAATGTTCGAGCACTCTTTCATTGTATTCCGAAAGATTAAACGGGTCTCTTACTTTCCAGTAAGCGTCGATTAAGATACTCATTTCATTGTTGGAGAATGTTTTCGCGCGGTCGCCAAGTATCGGTTCTAGTAATTTAATTACCGAATAAAAAGTGTAATCCTTGAATTCTTTTCTGCTCATCAGAGATAAAGCGTTCTGAAAATACTCGTAGGAATTATCCAGGTCTCCGGTTTCATAATACAACATTCCCAGGAATAAATGAGCGTCTTTGTCGAGTGAATTATTTTCCACAATCTCTTTGAACAGAGGAATCGCTTTTTCGGGTTGATCGCCGTCTTCGTAGAGAAATCCCAGTTCAATCCGCGCTTTATAATTTCCGGGATCAGTTTCAATGGATTTGAGTAAATAATATTCAGCATCCAGAAAATCTTCGTTTGCAACTTCTTCATAACTTATGAGCGGTGAGTCAGAATCAATAAAATTTTTTAATTCATCAAGATTGCGCGTCTCCGTCAGAGACATCCGAGATTCATCCTGAGAATTAATAAATAATCCTGTTGACCCGGTAACCACCTGATCAAGCGCGGCAAATTCTTCGGTTTCGTCATAATGAAAATTCATCGACCTCGAATCTGAAGTGCGTAGAAAAGAACCGGTATATTCAAGAAAATCATCACGTTTGAATTTGCCCAGTTTGTACCAGGCAAAAGAAACGGTGCTGTCTATTTCCAGTATTTTTTCGTACTCGTCAATTGCCCGTAAGCGGGCGTCGAACTCTAACTCGCTCATTAAATATAATTTTTCAAGAATCGTGGCAAAAGTGAGATGATAAATAATATTCGTTTCGTTTTTTTCAATGGCTTTCTTAATATTTTCGCGAGCTGAATTAAGCGCTGAAACAGAATTTTTAACCTGATAAAGTAATGCAAGCTGATAATACGAGGGATCGTCGTCAAATTTAGAGATCGAGGAAAGAAAAAGATTCTGAGCCTCCGATGTGTCGCCGGCTGTAATTGCCCTGATCGCCTGATTATATAAATCCGTGTAACTGAATTTTTGTTGGGCGTGATTTATTCCAACGAGAAATAAAGCGCTTAGAATTATGAATTTCAGCCGATTCATCCTGCACCCGTTTTCAAAAAAGTAATTATATAATCGATGGAAAATAATCTTTATCCGGCGCTGGAAATATAGCATATAAAAATTTTTAAAAAAATAATTTACTTGCTCAACGAATAGTGAATTCACACATTGATTTGCCGACTGAGTTGTTTAGATTATCTTTTACTTTAATCGTTAAAATGTAGTCACTTTCAGGCAGCTCCGACAGATTAAGCTGCATATACATTTGCGGATTATTTTCATTGGTTTTGTAGTTGCCGGTCAGAGTAATTGATTCATTTTCTGATAATCCGATAATTTGCAGAGTTGAATTTATGGCAGCGCTGAGTCCGCCCATAAAACCTTCCTTTTCTTTGACTTTTATCTCAATCTCAACCGTAAAATCAGTTAGCGAGTCATTTCCCTTTTGAAGGGAATATATTTCATAGTATATGAAAGTTTCTGATCCATGTTGAATATTTTTATGATTCGCCGGATGAATACTCAATTCATTTCTGCGAATTCCATAATCACTTTTCTCATTTCCGATGTAATCGGCAAAAATCAGATCACTGACTTCAAGTTTATTCTTTTCATACTTTTTCACCACCGTGTTTTTCAGTAAAGCTGATGACCCTCTGTCAAAATTTCTGAAAAGTTTGAAAGATAACATTCCCGAATCGGGTAAAATCTCAAATGATAATACGTTGCTTAGAAAAGAATTATTCCTGGTTGTTTTCATCTGTCCGGTGTCAGAATCCTTACTTTCATCCTCAAAAACCTCTTCAAAGTATTTGTTGAATAAAATAATTTCCCAACGATGGTCTGTGTAATTTTTTTCTTCAGAAACTTGTGAGTCATCTATCGCATAAAAATAACTCAGGTAAAAATCAGTTAGTCCCATTCTGTCAGGATTTCTGAATTGCGTTATATTGTAATCAAATTCAAACCTCGGACCGCCAAACGGCGGATTATAAATCTGAGGTCTTACATTTATGAGATGTTGCGCATATGTATGTGAGTCACCATTGAACTGTGACGAATAACGGGAGACCTCTCCCATTGGCGCGCTGTAGGCATAATTGCCTGACATAAACTGATCCGTGAATCCGAAAACCATATCATCATATTCCCAGACTTCAGTCTTCATACTAACACCTTCTTCGCCTATTGAAGGACGATATCTCAGCCATTGTTTCGGAATTCCGTATCTCAGAACAGTTTTTCCCCTGTCGGTTTTCCAACCCGGAATTTTCATTTTCTCCACGGTGAATTGTACGTTTGAATATGCTACCCGCGCATAATGTTCCAGTAATCTTTCGTTAATGTTTTGTAAATAAAGCGGATCGCTTATTTTCCAATATGCCTTAATAACATTAGAGATATAATTCCTGTCGGTTACATTTTCCAGACCATCAAATATCGGAGTTATCATTTCGAGTACCGAGGCAACAGTAAAATCATTCTTCTCTTCCTGATTCATTAAGGCCATTGCTTTTGTAAATTCCTTATGCGCCTCGATATAATTTTCCGTAATGTGAAGACAGTATCCAAGAAATAAATGCCCGTCTTTTGATGACGGGTCAATCTTCAGTAAATTTCTTAGGTAATGAATCGAGCCTTCAAGCGAGTCCTTTCGTTCATAAAGTTTTGCCAACTTAAAAACAACATCAGTGTTTTGAGGATCGGTTTCCAGGGCTTTTTTGTAATAATATTCGGCATCATCAAAATCATCAAGCGCGTATTTATCGTATGATGCGGTAACATCCTCACTCATCTCTCTGACGGAATTATAATATTCCTCAAATTCCTCCCTTTTTATATCGCCCAGTTTCATCCAGGCGTTTGTGGCTGTGGTATCCAGTTTAATTATTTTTTCATATTCCAGGACAGCGTTAAACTTTGCCATTTCTTCCAGCAACTTTGCGTAAGCAGTACGATACTCAATGTTTTCAGGGCTTTTCCACACTGCTCTTTTGAACAGTCGTAAAGCTTTTGTACGGAACACGGGTGTGTTTTTTCGGAGGTTTAGTTTCGCAAGTTCATAGTATGATTCGGCATCCTGAAACTCTTTAATCGATTTTTCAAAATTATCTTCAGCCTTTTCAAATTCACCCCGGGAGAGTAAGCTTTGTCCCATGAGAAAATATTCGGAATATTTTTGCGGCATCTCCTGAGCTAAAAAAAACTGACTGACAATAAACAATGGAATGCAATACTTTTTTATTTTCACTACTGCATATCCTTAAAAAACTTCATGTGGAATATAATCAATGTTATTTACCGGATGTAAAAAACTCAATAAAATTTTCATTCATGTGTCTTTCACATCCGGTTTGGATCCATTCTAAATTTACGGAATGTAGTATTTCGGAAGCATATCAGCCAAACCATATTTTGCCCACGAGCCGATCGTCTTAAACGGAACAACCTCAAGGGGCGCGCCGAATTCATCGATACAAACTTCCGGATAATTGAGCGTTAAGTAGGATAGTTTATTCATGTTGTTGAATTCACCCTGGTATTTTACGAGTAAATAATTCTTGAATGATACTCTGCTGAACAAACCGGTTTTATCAGGTTTTAGAATAGAATTAACAGGAATAACTTTAAATCCCGGAGGCAGAAATTCATCCTTATTCGGAGTAGATATGGCTCTCATCTCAAAACCTTCTTTATCAACATCTCCCTTAACAAGCGAATGGAGAAAATGCTGAAGTGAACCGTAGTATGCCTGCCTGCGCTTAGGTACATATAAATCGCTGATTTCATTTTTATCGGAATCATATTCCTCAAAAAAAGTTTTAACCACGTATCTAAGATCATTAGCCGCTTCATCATATCTGAATTGCACAAGATCACATTTAATTTTATAACCCAGCGCTTTATTCTCAATTATTAACGGCACCTTGGATTTGGCCATAAAAACAGAACCTTTATTTTCAAAGTCGATGTAGTACTTGTTCATTATTTCACATTCAGCCGAAAATTCATTCGCGCCTAAAAACATTCTGCTGAACTTTTCATAATCTGCGATCCATTCATTTGATTTTTCCGATGTCACCTCAACCGTTCCGAACTCATATACTTTTTCTGCAAGAAAAATATTCTGCTCCAGTTTAGTTTCAACTTTTACGGTAATATTCTGATTATACACTTCATAACCGATCATCGAGGCGACGAGTTCGTGGTTTCCCGGTGTGATGGAGTATATTTTGAAATTTCCAGTTTCATCTGAGGTAGTACCTGATAATGTTTCATTCAGATAAACATTCACCCCGGGGAGAGGTTTACCGGTTTGCTTTTCAATAATCCTTCCTTTAATATAATTGTCATATTTTTGCGCCGTTATCATGGATGCGCAGAGAATGAAACAAACAAGTATCTTTTTCATGTATCCTCCTGGTAAGCAAAAAAAGGTCAGATTTTTTTGATTACAAGCTAAAAAAAATCTTCTCACAATCAAGGGAATTTTATGTCCCCGTATTTTTTGCTCGAACATACCGCCGATATCGCCTATAAAGTAATGGGTGAAACTCCGGAAGAACTTTTTCTGGATGCCGCGAAAGCCTGGCTTAATTCGTCATCGGAGATTAATAGTTACGATAATATTTTTACCATGGAATTATTTTTTTCAGGAGAAACCCATGAATATCTTCTGGTTGATTTTCTTTCGGAATTAAATTATTTGCTGACAACAAAAAAAATATTGTGTTTTGATATTCATGAATTATCAATATCAAAAGGCGAGGAATATTTACTGCGGGTAATTTTAAGAGCGATGAACATTTCTGAAGAATCCGTAACAATAAAAGAAGAAATAAAAGCTGTAACATTTCATCAGCTGGAAATAAAGAAAACTGAAAACGGTTTTGAAACAATGATTGTTTTTGATATTTAAGGGAATGGATAATGATTATCAACGGTATTGAAATAAATAAGATTCACGATAACCTTTGGGAAATTCCTGCAACAGGCGGAATGAAAGTACCCGGACGAATTTATACTTCACAAAAAATGCTTGAAAATTTTTTAGCTCATGAAGACGCCATAAAACAAGTTGTGAATGTCGCCCATCTTCCCGGTATTCAAAAATACAGCCTTGCCATGCCCGATATTCATTGGGGATACGGTTTTCCCATCGGTGGAGTTGCTGCAACCGATTTTGATGAAGGAGTAATCTCGCCCGGCGGAGTAGGTTATGATATTAATTGCGGAGTACGTTTAGCAAGGACTTCGCTTCATCTTGAGTCAATAAAAAATAACATCGGAAAAATACTTGAAGATTTATTCAGGAATATTCCCACTGGTGTCGGTTCACACGGAGCAATTAAAAAACTTTCCGCCAAGGAAATAAAAAATATTATGCTGAACGGTTCGGAATGGGCTTTGGAAAATGGTTTTGCAACCGAACGCGATATTTTATTCACGGAAGAAAAAGGGAAAATGAAAAACGCTGATCCTCTGACAGTCAGTGAGCGAGCTATTGAAAGAGGTCTTGACCAAGCTGGAACTCTCGGATCAGGAAATCATTTTCTTGAGCTTGAAGTTGTGGATGAAATCTTCGATGAAAAAACTGCAGACGTTTTGGGATTGTTTCCGGGACAGGTTGTCGTTCAGATTCATACCGGTTCGCGCGGACTTGGTTATCAGATTTGTGAGGACAATCTGAAAACACTCATGAAAGCTGAACAAAAATTCGGCATTAAATTACCCGACAGACAGTTGACATGCGCGCCAATTCAATCAACTGAAGGACAAAATTATCTGAGCGCTATGAAATGCGCGGCGAATTTTGCCTGGAATAACAGACAAATAATCATGCATCTTTCAAAACAAACAATTATGCGGTCGTTGAATATCACGGAAAGTGATTTGGGTTTCGAACTGATTTATGATGTAGCTCATAACATCGCGAAAATTGAAGAACATGAAATTGACGAAAAAATAAAAAAAGTATGCGTTCACAGAAAAGGAGCTACGCGGGCTTTCCCGTCGAATAATCCTTCGGTGCCTGAAAAATACCAGTCTGTTGGTCAGCCCGTACTTATTCCCGGCGATATGGGAAGATATTCATTCATTGCTGTTGGAATGGAATTATCGATGAAAGAAACCTTCGGAAGTTCGTGTCATGGCGCCGGACGTATTGCAAGCCGAACCAAAGCAATGCAAATGGGTAAAGGAAAAAATCTTGTTGAGGAATTAAATAAAAAAGGAGTACAGATTCAGGCTCATGGTTTTAAAACTATTGCTGAAGAAATGCCTTATGCCTACAAAGATGTTTCTGAAGTTGTTGATATAATGCACAAATCCGGGATAACAAAAAAAGTCGCACGTCTTCGTCCCGTCGGCGTAATAAAGGGTTAGCTGATTTTAAAAACAGGAAGTCTGATCGAAAAAGTTGTTCCTATATTTTCCTTGCTTTCAACTGATATCGTACCGCCGTTTGCTTCTATAAGATCTTTTGTCAAAATTAGTCCGAGTCCGGTTCCTCTTTCACCTTTAAGTCCCGGCGATGATTTCATTGCTTCGAGAGAAAAAAGATTCGTCAGTTTTGTTTCATCCATTCCGATTCCTGAGTCGCTTATTTTCAGAGTGCAGAAATCTATATCGCAGAATGCCGAAAGCGTTATTTTACCCTCATCGGGAGTAAATTTAATTGAGTTCGAAATTATATTTCTTACAGCAGTATCAATCATATTCCGGTCAGCAAATACTTCAGTTTTCTCCTCAATATCAACTTCCACCCTGATATTTTTGTTTTGCAGATTCAGTTTGAAAATATTAATGATACTTAATGCTACATCTCGAAGATTCACATTAGTTAATTCAATTTCCGAACGTCCCATCTGTATTTTCGACCATGTTAACAAATTCTCAAGCAGAGCAAAAATATTATGCGCGTTTCTGTTGAATGAATATAAAACCTCTCTTATTTCTTCTTTATTCATGGAATCATATTCATTAATTACATAATCGCTTAATCCAAGGATTGAGTTAAAAGGACTTCGAAGATCGTGTGAAATAATAGAGAAAAATTTATCTTTCTGATTATTCATCTCAATAAGACTTTTCTCCGATTCCTCCAATTCCCTTGCGTTCTCTTCCAGTTTAATTCTGTTTTCTTCAACCTCGAGAAGATACTTTTGAATCTCTTGTTCAGCTATCCGGCGTTTCGTAACATCAAGACTAACTCCTATCACTCCTTCGACATTGTCTTTATTATCGAACAACGGGACGTAATATGATTCCAAATGAAAATTGTTATAGATATTATAACTTGAGTTGCTTATTCCGTTAAGTCCCTGTTCAATACTTTTTATAATCGGTAAATTTTCGCCGGAAATTTCTTTATAGTGTTTGTTTACGATGTCTTCCGATTTCATATTCAGTGAGTCGAGTACTTTTCCTTCAACGAGTTTTACAACGCCGGTTTTGTCAATCATAAAAATTAACAACGGCAGGTTTTGAATGATTGATTCTAGATATTTCCGTTCGGCTTCAAGTTCTTTTTGAATTTTATTTTTTTCAGAAATATCAACAATCGCGCCTATCACACCGGCAATTTTTTTATCCGATCCATAATAAGCCTGTTTATGGACGATTATGTCAAGAACTCTTCCATCAATCTGAGTAAAGGTTGTTTCATATACTTTTTTCCCTCCTGATGAAATCAGTTCACTATCTACCTGGGAGTTAATTTGCGCAAATTTATCCCGAAAAACATTTTTTATTCTTGAGCCAATCAGTTCCTCTTTTGATGCCCCGGTAAAGCTGCAAAATGCGCTGTTGCATCCCTGGTATTTTCCTTCTGGGTCTTTATAGAATAAAGGAATCGGCGAGGCGTCTAATATCGTATTCAGAAATTCTGACTGCTCACGATTAATTTTCTGATATTGTTTGAGATCGGATAACTCTCTTAATGCAATCACCAAGGCAGGTTTCTTTTTATAATCAGTAACTGTAACATTAATGCCAACATCAACCAGCGCACCGGATTTCTTGAATACTTTTATCTCATAGATCGGAGAAACATTTTCGCCGTTGAGTCTTTTTTTTGTAGATTCTTCCAGTCTTTTCCATTCGGGTTCCGGAATAAATTTCTCATAGGATTTACCGATGACCTCTTTTTTCGAATATCCCATCAACTTGAGAAAACCGGAATTCATGTATAAGATTTTTTTATTCTGTATGACCATGACCCCGTCGTTGCTCATTTCGGCAAGAAACATAAGAGCGGAATCACTATTCTGTTTTTCTTCAAGAATTTTTAAAGCTCGTTTTAGTTTCCGGTTTTCAGCCTGAAGTTTTTTTAGTTTGTCTTCTGTGGAAGGAACATTATGTTTCTTATTTTTTACCAAATCATTTACCAAAAAAGATTTGTTCAAAAACAGTTTATGCTCAACAAATAAGCCGACTGAGAACCGTGAAGTTCCCAGTCGACAAAATTTTTACCGATAAAGATAGTCAATCCCTCAGAAAAAACCGGGAGGAATTTTATCTTATGTATTAAAACAAATCTTCAATTGAAAGATATCTTTCACCGGTATCATAATTAAATCCGAGCACGCGGCTTTTCAAAGGGATGTCAGGAATTTTTTTCGCGATTGCAGCTAAAGTTGCCCCTGATGAAATTCCGCCTAAAATTCCTTCTTCCTTAGCAGCGCGTTGCGTCATGTTGAAAGCTTCTTCTTTCGTTATCTGAATAGTGCCGTCAAGAATATTCGTATGCAGATTTTGAGGAATAAATCCCGCGCCGATACCCTGTAAAGGATGCGGTCCCGGCTGACCTCCGCTGATAACCGGTGATAATGCAGGTTCAACTGCATAAACTTTCAGGTTCGGAAATTTTTCTTTCAACACTTCAGCAACCCCGGTAATATGCCCTCCGGTACCAACTCCGGTAATAAGATAATCTATACCTTCCGGAAAATCATTTAATACCTCTTCTGCTGTAGTTAACTGATGAATCGTAAAATTGGAAGGATTCTCAAACTGCTGGGGAATCCATACGCCGGGAGTTGAATCTTGTATTTCTTTAGCTCTTTCGATGGCGCCTTTCATTCCTTTTTCGCGCGGAGTGAGTTCAAGTTTTGCACCGTACGCTGCCATTAATTTCCTTCTTTCAACTGACATTGATTCGGGCATAACGAGAATAAGTTCGTAACCTTTCACCGCGGCTACCATAGCAAGACCAACTCCCGTATTACCCGAAGTCGGTTCAACAATAATATTTCCCTTTTTCAGAGTGCCGCTCTTCTCGGCATCTTCTACCATTGAAAGAGCAATCCGGTCTTTAATGCTTCCACCCGGATTTTGCCGTTCCAGTTTAATCCATACTTCAACATTTTTGTCAAATAATTTATTTATTCTGACATGCGGAGTGTTTCCGATTGCTTCGAGAATATTATTTATTTTCATTTTTGATCCTTTCGTTAAATTACAAAATCAATTGGTTCCTGATAATTTTCGCTGTTTCTTACTTTAACTTCACTTTTATGATAAACAACCGAGAACGCCGGCACGCTTTGAGTTATCCAGGCATTACCGCCGATTATGCTGTCATGACCTATCACTGTTTCTCCACCAAGAATAACAGCTTGTGAATAAATTATAACATTGTCCTCAATTGTCGGATGACGTTTACTCTTTGCCAGTTTTTTATCAACACTCAAGGCGCCAAGAGTAACACCCTGATAGATTTTCACATTTTTTCCGATCTCCGTAGTTTCTCCGATTACCACACCTGTGCCATGATCGATACAAAACGATTCGCCTATTGATGCACCGGGATGGATATCAACGCCGGAAATCTGATGGGCATATTCGGTCATTACTCTGGGCAAAATCGGAACGTTTAATTCATAAAGCTCATGAGCGAAACGATAAATTGTTATAGCAAAAAATCCCGGGTATGCAAGAATAACTTCATCAATACTTTCAGCCGCGGGATCACCTTTATAAATAGCTTCGGCGTCGTTCCAAAGTTTTCGGTTAATTTCGGGAATTCTTCTCATAAACTCCGAGGCGATATAATCAATCCGCGAGTTATCAATATTCAGCGAAATTAGTATTGTCTTAAGATTTCTTCTCAGCAGGCGCAGTTTACTTTCTATTTCCTCATGATCATAATATATATGTTCTGTAAAGTGAGGAAACAATAATTTCATAAGATCATCAACGAATTTGCGCGCTTCCGTTTTAACCGGTAAAATACGCACATGCGATTTTCTGATTTTTAGAAGTTCTGATGCAAATCCGTTCAGGTCAAGTTTCTTTTCCAATTTATATTCCTCCGATAACACGTTAAAAAACGAGTTACCAAAATTTGTGGTTTATTAAAATTTTTTGAAAGGGGCTCATTCAATGAGCATTAACATATGCAGGTAAATAAATACCCGAAATTTCTCATGTGGGGTTGTGAGAATAATTCTTGAGTGGATTTTTGTTTTCGATTTTTCATGGGGCAATTATAATGAATCTTGACTTTTTTTTCAAGTATGAATAAAAACTTTTTCGTTTTTTATAATATTTTAACTCAAGCTTCTTCTTTCTTTCTAATTTTTATTATAATGGCATTCAAATTAATCGGGAGAAATCTTAAAAGTCATGGAAAAAACTATAAACGGACTATTCGTAAAAACATCGGGTAACAGCAAAAACCAACCCATAATTTTTATTCATGGATTTCCTTTTGACCATTCGATGTGGGATAAACAGGTCAAAGAATTGAGTAAAGAATATTATTGTATAACTTATGATGTAAGAGGTCTGGGAAAAAGTTATGTCGGCGATGGTCAATATACAATGGAAGCTTTCAAAGACGATTTATTTCACATCATGGAAGAATTAAAAATCAGGAAGACAATTTTATGCGGTTTATCTATGGGCGGGTACATAACATTTCGGGCGCTTGAGTTCGATCAGTCAAGATTCAACGCTGTAATTTTATGCGATACAAAAGCCGAGGCTGATAACAATACCGCGAAATTATCCCGAGCAAATGCCGTAAATAAAATCAACATTGAGGGACTCGAAAGTTTCATTGATAATTTTGTTCCCCCTCTCTTTGCCGATGAAGCGCCCAAAGTCAATAAGCACATTTATGAATCAACAATTAATAAAGCGAAACAGCATAACTCTATTGGTGTGAAAGGTTGCCTTTTTGCCATGTTGAGCCGAACAGATTTGACTCCATTCCTGGCTGATATTGAAATTCCAACTTTGCTGATTTCCGGAACTCAGGATAAACTCACCTCTCCCGTGAAGATGCGTGCCTTATCTGAGAAAATAAAAAACTGTGAATTTGCCGTAACACCAAGAGCGGGACATCTTTCACCGCTTGAGAATCCCGGTTTTGTGAATGATGTTATAAAAGGATTTTTGAGCAGAAGACTTTCGAAATAAATTATTGCTTTTTCATTTTGCTGAAAATCAACTAACTGTATGAGTTGAGCAATTAATACAAAAGTGAATTACACAAAATTATTCAGGAGTCATTATGAGAAATTTTGTTTACGCTGTTTTTCTTTTATTACTTTTCAGCAATACTCAGTTTGCTCAATTCTCATTGAACATTTATCCCGACAAAGAAGAATATTCTTACGGAGAAACCATAATAATTCACTCTCGTTTGAAAAATATTTCCGATTCAACAATCACAGTTCGATTCGGTTGTCAGTCAAGTATGCAGGCTGAATTTTTTCTGGATGATTTTTCATCTTTTCATAATACCGTGGGACTGGCAACCCAGGAAGAGATTATCTTTCACCCGGGAACGGAGCGAATTTATAAATGGATTATCGACCCTCATAGATATGGTTTACCCAAATTTTCCGGGAGTCATAAGTTAGTCGGTTATCACACTCATTTTTACGGGTTAACAGACAGCGTTTTTTTTAACGCACCGAAATATTATGGAGGATATATAAATATTGATTACAATACAGTAAACAAACCCGTTGTCGATTCAATAATAACTGTTAATAATTTTACGGTTCTGGACTCAGCTTCATATTCTTTCAATTCGAGTTCATACGCAAAACTTGATATTGCCGGTCACTCGCTTGACAGCACAATCACCGCGCTGCTCGAAAGTGGCTTATTCAATTCAGTTGAACCGGACTTATTTACAGAGTATGAATCCGCTTACATTACTTCTGTTGATCAGGAAAACATAAGAGAGGATATAGAAATTTCAAACGCCTATCCAAATCCGTTTAATCCTTCAACACATATTAATTATTCGATTCCATTAAGAAGTAACGTGGAATTCTCTGTTTATAATATTCAGGGCGAACTTGTTGAAAAAGTTGTTTTGGGTAATCAAAATTCAGGCAGCCACGAAATTGTATGGAATGGGAAAAATCAGTTCGGTCAGCAGGTGACAAGCGGAGTATATTTATACAGAATAATAATTTCACACTCAGAAAAAACCAGTGACAAGAGAATCAAATCGGGGAAACTATTATTGCTAAAATAATAGTAATTACACATCAATTTAATCAGAATACCTTTTTAACGTCTGATGTATACCTATTTTAGCAGAAAAAAAACTTCAGATGAATAAAAGATATTTGTATATAGAATTGAGTATGCTTTTCGGCGTAATCCCGGTTCTTTTGTATTTCTTCCGTCATGAGATAAAAGTATATATCATCCCGATAATTTTTCTCGCTAGTGTCTGTTCGTTAATTTTTCTCATTCGTGACAAGAATTTCCAAATAAAAAAAATATGGAATTACCAAAAAGTAAAATCTGAATTTCCGGGAATTATCACCCGCCTGATAATCGGAGGAAGTGTAATTACAATTCTTACTTATATGATTTACCCGGAATTGTTTCTGATATTTCCAACAAATGATTTTTCGCTATGGTTGATTGTAATGATTTTATATCCTTCAATTTCCGTCCTCGCCCAGGAGATTTTTTTCAGAGTATTTTTCTTCCATCAATACAAAGGATTATTCTCAGAGGGTCAATCATTAATAATAATCAACGGAATCGCTTTCGGGCTTGGTCATCTTATTTTTGGGAACTGGATTGCGCCAACGCTGAGTTTATTCGGAGGCATATTGTTCGCAAGAACCTATCTACGTTCCGAATCACTTTTAACCGTATGCATCGAACATGCTTTATGGGGTGATTTGTTATTCACCATAGGGCTCGGTTACTATTTCTACGGCGGAGCAATCTGAGTATTTCTTGGGGAATAA
This sequence comes from uncultured Melioribacteraceae bacterium, assembly GCA_964516545.1. Lineage (GTDB taxonomy): Bacteria > Bacteroidota > Ignavibacteria > Ignavibacteriales > Melioribacteraceae > JAHISV01. Next base: position 9,023 of record CAZEXO010000023.1, on the reverse strand, counting down.
TCACCGGCTTCACTTATAATCGGGCTGATCGGCACTTTCAATATTTAACCGCTTTGACTATATTTTCGACTGTTAAATTTAATATCAGAAACCATTAATTCGCTAGAATAGAAAGGAGTGTACATGTCCAAAACCTATGAAAATCTGAAAGAATCTTTTGCCGGAGAAAGTCAGGCTAATCAAAAATATCGTGCATTTGCCGTTAAAGCTGAGAAAGAAGGTTTTAGTAATATAGCTAAATTATTCAGGACTACTGCTGAAGCAGAACGAATTCACGCTGAAGGTCATTTGGCAGCAATGGATGGAATAGGTTCAACTGTAGAAAACCTGAAAACCGCGATTGACGGTGAAACCTACGAATTCGAGAAAATGTATCCGCCGATGCTTGAAGACGCTGAAACTGAAGGTCACAAAGCAAAAAGAATGTTCAAGTATGCTGTTGAAGCTGAAGCCGTTCACGCAAAATTATATGCCCTTGCGCTTGAAGCCGCCAAATCAGGAAAAGATATTGAAACAGGAGAAATTTATTTATGCCCCGTCTGCGGTCATATTGAATTCGGAACGCCGCCTGCCAGTTGCCCGATATGTAATCTGAAAGGGGATAAATTCGTAACCGTTTAGTATGATTCATATTAATTAAAAGTTCCTGGCAAATCAGGGACTTTTAATATTGTTGCAGATTGTCATATTCGATTTCCGTTATCATACCATCCCAGTAAATTAATTCACCCTTCTCCAGTTTCCACACTGCTTTACCTCTGATTGGTATCCTGATTCCGTTTATTACTTTTGATTCTTCGAAATAATTCATATACGTTTTCATTTCCTTATCGTCAATATCCATCCAGCGCGGGCATTCGAAAGTTTTTAAGTTGTAGTTTTCGTCGAAGGTAAAAATCCCGTTCACCTTTACATTATCGATATTGATGTTCAGCACCGCGGAGTAATTATCTCTCGATTCCCATTTGCAATAGTCATTTAGAAAAGCGGTTGGAAACCAGGTCATCTCACCCACGAATCTTGAAAGTGAACCCTGATCAATTTTAAATCCGGATCCGGTTACAATAGGAATTATGGAAAATAATTTTCCAAGCATATCGCCTTTACCTCTGAAATATTTGTCGCGAACCTTCATGGACAGACCGGCTAAAATCGGCATATTTGCATACCAGATAAATCCCGGATTTTCCGTATTGAAATACTGTACCGTGGTATGTCTGAACCATCTTGATTCCTGCGACATCCTGATTTTAGCATCCTGTTTTAGTCTGACTGTTTTTATGCGGGGTTTGCCGATCACACCCGAATTACTTAAATATTTCTTTACAGGTTCAGGAAGTCTCTCAAGATCCTTTTCCGTAACTATATCATTATTGCCCGGTTTAATACCTTTGTAAATAATCTCTACTTCATGCCTGACTTTTTTATTAAAGATGAGGTTCGAGATGAACTGAACAACATATAATCCAATCACTACCCCCAAAAGAATATACACTATTAACATAACACGTTTTCCCAAACAGATAATTTATCATACAGAAAATTTTTCAGGTTAATATAACATAAACGAGGGGGATATGTAAAGCATTATCTTTGCATGAACATTTCTTAAAGGCAGATTAAAACAACGATTGAATTATTACAGGGTTAATCCTCCCGCGAAAAATCACAAACACAAAAGATTTTTTTTTGAATTAATCCTTATTACTTCACTTTTAGAAAATCAATTTTTCGACTCATAAAGGTTTCGGGCTTACGATTTTTTTTGCATATTCCCATACCGATTTATAATTCCGAAGCAGCTTATTTACGAATAGTACAAAAACCATTTCATCAACGCTTCTTTCGGGGGAGTATGAAAAAGTTTGTATTAATTATTTTCTTTTCGATAACACTTTGCTCAAATCCCTTAACAAACGTTAATTCAGATATCCACGATTTCATGAACAGATATTATTATTATCATTTATCATTCTTTCCCCTTGAAGCTACACGAAATGGCTTTAGCGAGTTTAATGATAAGCTGAATGTTGACATTGGCGAGGATTTTTTATCGGCGTATAAAAACTTTTTACATAACATGCTCGATACGCTAAATCAGTTTGACCGGACATTTCTTAACGACGATCTCAAAATAAGTTTTGATATTCTCGAAAATATTTTAATAACAAAATTAAAGTCACTCGATTACCCCGATTACCTCATGCCTGTTAATCATTATCAGTTCCTCATCAACTTTATTCAGCTTGGCAGCGGAAGCGGGATTCAGCCTTTTAATACCACGACGGATTATGAAAATTTTCTTTCAAGGCTGAAAGTGTTTCCCGCCTGGGTTGATACCGCAATTTCGAATATGCGCAAGGGTATGCAAAACGGAATCGTACTTCCTGAAATAATTGCCCAACGTACCCTGGAAATTGTTGATAAACAAATTGTAGCAACTTTCGCACAGAGTGATTTTTATAAACCTGTTCTTAATTTTCCTGAAAAATTTTCCTCGGGTCATAAAATATACTTTGAGACTGCTTACCGGGACATCATAAATAATATGATTATTCCTTCCTTCAGGAAATTAAGTTTATTCCTCTCGCGCGAATATCTGCATAATTGCAGAAACACAATCGGGTTAAACAGTTTACCTCAGGGCGAACAATGGTATAAACATTACATTTACCTGAATACAACAACAAGAATTCACCCCGATACGGTAATGCAGCTTGGATTAAAGGAAGTTGAAAAAATTCTCGGTGAGATTGAGACTTTAAAAAAGTATAATCTATTTGAAGGAAGTATTAACGCCTTCAGGAAATATTTGTTTGATAAAACTGAATTCTTTTTTTCAGTTGAGGATATCATTAAACAGTATTCGGAACTTCACGAAATAGTCTCGGAAAACATACCTGAATATTTCTCGGTGATTCCTAAAACAGAAATTGAAATACATCCTCTCTATGACGAACAGGTGTCTTTTCTTGATGCCTATTACGAGCCTTCATCTGTTTCCGGTACGGGAGCGGGAGTGTTTTTTTTCAACGCGCGTTTTATTGATAAGTTCGGCGCTGTTCCAAGCAAAAGTCTTTTCCTTCACGAAGTAATTCCAGGTCATCATTTTCAGATGTCGCTTCACCGCGTGATTGTTGATCTTCCTTTATTTCAGAAATTTTATTGGAACAGCGGTTATGTTGAAGGATGGGCTCTTTATTCCGAAGATTTAGGAAAGGAATTAGGAGTTTATGATAATGACGTTGATCTTTTCGTAAAATATTTTTCAGAACTATTACGCGCAGTCAGACTTGTGACCGATACGGGAATTCATCATGAAGGATGGAGTTATCACGAAGCGCTGAGTTATTTTACGAATACCACCGGGTTAAGCACGAGCTACGCCATGAAAGAAATCGATCGTTCCATCGTAATGCCGGGTCAGGCTCTCTCTTATAAAATAGGTGAACTGATAATTCTTCAATTGCGAAAACTTGCCGAGACACAGCTTGGTGAGAAATTCAACTTACGCGAATTTCACGATGAGATTTTGAAAGACGGCGCAATGCCTCTGGACTTGCTTGAAAGAAAAATCCTTAGCTGGATTGTACGAAAATCGGAAATCAAAAATTAGTTTCTTCTCAAAAAATGAAGCCCGGTTACCCGGGCTTCTTTCTCAGTCCCTATCATTTGGAATAGTTTGGAGAATATGATATTGGTTTTCACAACAAAGAAGTTTTTATTCACACAGCCAATGGTTCAGCTTTTTTTGTTTTTACGATCCAGGTACCTTTACCCGAATCCGATTCAGTGAAATCTTTTCCAATCCATAACTTCTCCACGCCCCTGGAAATCATTTCCACACAACTTTTCATTTTAGGAATCATTCCATCGGTAATTTCTCCCGACTCGATTCCTTTATGAATATCCTCAACAGAAATCATCTCTTTATATAATCCGCCGAGTTTCACACCATCAACATCCGTAATAAAAATCACGGTGGATGACTGCATCGATTCAGCCAGCGCCTGGGTGAACAAATCGGCATTTATATTCATGAGATTACCGTTATCATCTTTACAGACGGTTGAGAAAACAGGAATGATATCCTCTTTCATTAAGTCAAATATCCATTTATTACATCCCTCGGCTTTAGGAATGCCTACATAACCGAAATCTTTATTAATATATTCAGCTCTGAAAAATCCCCGGTCAATTCCTGTTAATCCTGTTGACGGAAGACCATTAGTCTGAAGATAACTTACCATCTTCGTATTCAGTAAACCTGACTGAACAGCGGCAACAACTTCCATAGTTTTAATATCTGTAACGCGCATGCCGTTCAGAAATTTAGGCTCAATCTTCATCAGTTTTGACCACTCGCTTATCTGGCTTCCCGCGCCGTGAACAATTATCACGCCGTCGTAAGTCTGCCTGGCTTCCTGAATAAGCTGAATCCATTTTTTGTTGGAAGTGAACTCATCCAATGCCTTTCCGCTGATTTTAAAGATTATAGTTTGCATAACTTTCCTCTTCCCTTTTAAGATCTGTAGGATGCGTTAATTTTTATATACTCTTCCGAATAATCACATGTCCACCATTCGGTTGAATAATTTCCGACATTTAAGTCAATATTGAGAATAATTTCTTTCTCCGATAGAATTTGCTTTGCTTTATCCTCGTCAAGTACAATTTCAAAATTCGGATTAAGAACAGGGAGTTCACCGAATTTAATCTGAACCTTTGAAGGGTCAAAATCTGCGCCGCTCATGCCGGCTGATGAAATAATTCTTCCCCAGTTAGCATCTTCACCATTCAAAGCTGTTTTAACGAGAGGTGAATTAGCGATAGCTTTTGCTACCAGATTCGCGTCATCTTCGGTTTTGGCGTTATTGACTTTAACGGTGACAAATTTTGTAGCTCCTTCCCCGTCGGCAACAATTGCCTTGGCGAGAATTTTACACATTTCAGTCAATGCTTCAGTAAACAGTGTACACATGGCAGTGTCAGATTCAACTTTAACGCCCGACATTCCGTTAGCCATAATAAGAACCATGTCGTTAGTGCTGGTTTCACCGTCAACGGAAATTCTGTTAAAGGATTTGTTGGTTGCAGCGGTTATGATACCCTGCAAAGTTGATTTTGAGATTTCGGCGTCGGTTGTAATAAATCCCAGCATGGTTGCCATGTTGGGCATTATCATTCCGCTGCCTTTGCTTATTCCGCCGATGTTAATTTCCTTCTCACCTATTTTAATTTTAACCGCGCAGTGTTTTTTACTTTTATCGGTTGTCATTATTGCTTCGGCTGCTTCCTCTCCCCCGTTTTTCGAAAGCTGCTGTGAAATAACTTCAATACCCTTTCTTACCTTATCCATTTTCAGCTTCTCGCCTATAACGCCCGTGGAACTGACGAGAACCGAGTTTTGGTCAACGCCTAATTTTTCGGCACAGTAGTTTTTCATTTCAAGAGCATCCAGATAACCTTGTTCGCCCGTGCATGCGTTGGCGTTACCTGAGTTAACGAGAACAGCGTGTATTCCTGAAGTATTTTCAAGCACATATTTTGAAACAATTACCGGAGCGGCAACAACTTTATTAGTTGTGAATACCCCTGCCGTTACACATTCAATTTCAGAATAAATGAGCGCCAGATCTTTTTTCTTTTTCTTAAGACCGGCATGAATTCCGGCAGCGCTAAATCCGGGAACGGATGTTATAGTTCCGTCTTTAATAATTTCCCACATAACTAAACCCTTTTCCTTGAACATAGTTTTAATTCCATAAACTTAGTTTTTCGTCAAACTTCAGCCATTTGTTCATGTTCTGAACCGCCTGACCTGAAGCACCTTTAATTAGATTATCGATTGCAGAGGTTGTGATAACCGAGTTACCTCTTACATGAACTCCGATATCGCAAAAGTTTGTGTTAACAACCCAGCTTATTTCGGGAGTAGTTTTTCTTACGCGTACAAACGGCGAGTATTTATATATTTCATTGAACATTTCCATTATCTGATCGATTGTTACTTCGTTATTCAGATAAAAAATATTCGTTGAATACATGCCCTGAGAAATCGGAAGCAGGTGTGAAGTAAAACTGTAAGGAGAATTAAAACCGTGTTTCTGCAGTTCCTGATGAATCTCAGCTTCATGCCTGTGATTAAGTACATTATAAGCTTTGAAATTACCGAACATTTCCGTGAACATTAAATTCGGGTTTGTGGATTTACCCGCGCCGCTGGTTCCCGAATACGCGGTTGAGGAAAGAGTAATTATTTCACCGGCAAGATTTTTAACTACAGGAAGAGTTGCCAAAAGTATAGCCGTAGGATAACATCCCGGGTTGGAAACTAATTTTATATTGTCATAATTCTCTGTCCATTCGGCTAAGCCGTAAACTTTCGACTTTAAGAGAGCTGCCGAGTTATGAGTCGTTCCGTAATGTTTTTCGTAAAGCGCGGTTGAGTCGAGTCTGTAATCACCACTGAGGTCCACAACCGGTTTATTAGCCGAGCAGATTGAAGGAATATAATTCTGAGCCACTCCGTGAGGAAGAGCCGAATAATAAAAGTCATGTTGAAGAGATAAATCATCTGCCGATGCAACAATCTGATTCTTTATTTCATTTGCTAATTCGGGAAATATGTTGTAGATATTTTCGCCCGCGCTGTTTTTTGAATAGATGGTAAAATCTTTCACATCGGGATGTTTACTAAGAAATTTCAAGAGATATTTTCCCGTATATCCTGTTCCGCCTAATATGCCAAGTGATAACATGTTTTTCCTTTTTGTTTTTAATAGATATAATAATGACTGACATGATGTAATAGATATACCCCTATAGGGGTCGGCGCGGTGAACGTGGATTTAGATTATTCAGGGAGAGTTTTCCCAGATAAAAGACAGTTACGGTATTTAATTCTCTTTTTTCCATATCAAAATATAAATGATTATTTTTTATTGAGCAAGTACTTTTTGCATAATCTTACATTAACATGCATAATATTTTTGATTTATTCTTATTGATGCATTTTTATACATTTATTCTTTCCCGTTATAAAGTGTATTTGCCTTCTCAGCAGACATAACAATTCCTTTAATCAGGGATGAACTAAACCCCGAATGCTCCATTTGGTTGAGCCCGACGATTGTACATCCGCGTGGAGTTGTTACTTTATCAACTGCTCTTTCGGGATGAGTGTCGTTGTTAAGCAATAATCTGGCAGCGCCGAGAGCTGTCTGAGCGGACATAAAAAGCGCTTCTTCCGAGTGAAACCCTATCTCAATTCCACCCTGTGAAGCCGCTCTGATTGCACGCATAAAAAATGCTATTCCGCAGGCAACAAGGGCGGTGGCAGGCACCATTAGTTCTTCTTCAATTACAATTGTCTTTCCCATCTTGTTAAATAGTGATTTAGCCAATTCAATTTCCATGGATTCATTATCCTCCGCGCAAAGACAGGTCATGGATTCCTGAATAGCAAGAGCGATATTCGGCATAACACGAACAACCTTAATTTTAGATCCGATCTTTTCTTTTATCTGTTTTATGGTTGCGCCTGATACAACGGAAAATATAGTATGCTTGCTCGCAACCAGTTTTTCTTTTATCTCTTCAAGAACCGAATCAAGCTGCTGGGGAGTAACGGCAAGAATAATAATTTCACTTTTATTTATCGCTTCCAGATTATCAAGAGTGATATGAAATTTCTGATCTTCATATTTACGGATGAGTTCTATTTTACGATTGGTCAGATAAACATTCTGATTTTTGATTGAATCTGTTTTAGCGATGCCATCAGCAATTGCAGAGCCGATATTTCCGCAGCCGATAATCGCGATTTTCTTTTTTTGCAGCATGTTAATTTCTCCGGTAATGTATGATAAATTTTTCTTAAAACCTTTTTAAGAGAATAAGAATAATGTAAAACTATTGGTTATAATTTTTCTGACGGATATTTAGCGACGAGGTCGCGGGTACGGCGATTGCTGAGGTCGTGAGGTGGTTAATATGTTTGTAAGTATGTTTTTCATCTTATTGATTGAAATTTAGGGAGTAAAAATAATCATTTAGGAACAAGATGCAAGAGAATTTTTCGGAGGAGTGTATATTTTTTCATTTTCGTGCAAATAAGAGCATTTATTTGTAGTATTTATGTGAATATATGCAATGGATACACTTACCTTAAGGACAGGGTGATTTAATAAATATATTTCCGGGATGGATGAACGGATGGGAGCTTACCTGGTTGGCGTTGTTTTTTCCGAATGATGTATCGATAAACCCAGTCAATCGGTTAAGCAGAATTGGTAGATTAAGTAAATATTTTTCCTTTATAGATTTTGCATGAAAGATGATTGACAAGTTTGTTGGGTAAACGCAGAAATAACCGTGTTTGTACAATGGCTGTTTAACATGTGGACTAAGAGAGGCTGAGGTTTTTTAGAATTTGAATTTCGCGGGGTATGCAGAACGGGCGTAAAGTATTGACCGAAGGACTCATGTGGAGAAAAGGTTTTTTAGAATTATATATTGTTTATTGATGCGTCATGAACAGGGGTGAAATTAGGGATTGGTAATTCGTGGTCATTCATTGTAATTCGTTGTAATTCGTGGTTAGGGGTTGTTGTTGTGGATTCGGAAAGGATGTTTGTGACATAATGGCAGGGTTTTGTTTGGGTTTTGGGGAATTTGTGAGTTGCATTTTTGGGGCAAAATCGAAGGAAATTTGTCGGTGGAGAGAGGCTTGTCAGATACTACTCAGAGACTACTTAGATACTACTTAGGGACTGTTTAACTCGGAGGTAGATAAAAATTGATTTGGGTGTGACATAATGGCAAGGGGGAGGATTAGTTTTTATATTTCTAATGTGTCGCCGCGTTGCGGCTTTGACCATGTCAGAGGCAGGTAAACTATACCAGAGGCAGGTAAATGAACTCAGCTTAACAGATCAATGATCGAAGGTGAGAGGATTTAGAGACATGTGGCTTCGGTACGTCCGAAAAGCATTGGACACTCAGCCACCGAAATACAAGGG